>NZ_JBPXRO010000005.1:0-229225 GCF_051842875.1 Neobacillus sp. C211 | reverse complement strand
AGAATAAAAAATTGCCGAGAAAAATACCCTTTCTCGACAATCTGACCTTATCCCTTTAATAGGATAAGGCTTTTTTATTCTTAAGAAAAACTTATTACTTCGCTAAACGGGCGCTTCCGCTTTTCTTATAAAAAAGTCCGTTTCACTTTTTCCCAGAAGGAGTTGTCCTTAAGCTTTAGTGTTTTTAACTTTTTATCACTTATTCTTATGCTGATTTTCTCAACGTGACGAATACTTAATGCTTCATTATCCATCCCCATGGTAGGATAATCATTGCCTTCGGATATTACATTTAATGTAAGTGTTCGTTCACTTCCAACAATAAAGGAGGAATCTAGTGTTCGGTAAAGATTTGTATTTAGGGATGCTACTTCACTCACCTGCATGCAGGGGATAAGAGGGTCAACAATCGAACCCTTCACCGATTTATTATAAGCAGTACTTCCGGTTGGTGTCGCAACAATCAACCCATCCCCGCGAAAGGTTTCTAAATGGAGCTTATTAATAAAGACATCTACCACAAGTGTTTTTATAATCGAAGAACGTATGCTGAATTCGTTTAAACAAGTAAAAGTACCCTGACCATCAACGGATACGTCAATTAATGGATAACGACGGACTTTTAAATTTTCATTTGTAATAATAGCGTCAATCATTTTTGAAATATCATTAATTCGGAAATCACAATACATATTCAAGCTATCTTTAGTTGAAATCCCCATGTAAAGGCAATCATCACGGAAGCCGGTTTTCCTGACGGCTTGTAGAAATGTTCCGTCATCTCCAACACTGGCAATGATATTAGCATTTCGGTAATCAGTGACAATCGTAAAACCATAACGGTCGGCCACATCAAAAAGAGGAGCCATTTTTGAAAGCATATCCTCATCCCGTTTATGATAAAAGTAAATATTGCGCCTGTTTGCCATTTTATGTACCCCCTGGAAAAAGATGAGATAATTGTAACATGATTACCCACCCCAAAAATAATCTTTGCTAAAATAATGTTAGTCTGAAATTAGTTTAGCATTTTATTGAAACAATATAAAAGCAGGACATAAATTTTAGACTAAAAGAAAAAGGGGGACTAACTTATCTATGAATGGAAAACGGTGGGCTGCTTTAGGGATTGCGGCAGCGTTATTTTTTGTTTCTGTGGTAATTAATTTTTTATCAGCTACTACTTTTAAAGGGATTCAAACTGATTTTACCGACTTTATGGCATCAGCTGAGCAACCTTTTACAGAAGAGGTAGTCAATGAAGGGAACGAATTAAAGAAAATTGTGATTCTCGATGTCAATGGTGTCATACAGGACACTGGTGAAACTGGTTCCTTCCTACAAAGTGCAGGCTACAATCATCAGGATTTTATGAAAAAGTTAAACTATATAAAAAAAGATGATTCTGTAAAAGGGATAATAATAAAGGTCAACTCACCAGGCGGTGGTGTCGTTGAAAGTGCAGAAATTCACGATAGACTCGTTGAAATTCAAAAAAACAGTAAAAAACCAGTCTATATCTCGATGGGTTCAATGGCAGCATCAGGAGGATATTATATTTCAACTGCAGCAAAAAAGATTTATGCAAGTCCTGAGACGATGACTGGCAGCCTTGGAGTTATTATGGAAGGCATCAATTATGAAGGTCTTGCCGATAAGTATGGGGTTGATTTTGTCACCATAAAAAGTGGCAAGCATAAGGACATTATGAGCCCAACAAGAAAAATGACAGATGAAGAACGGCAAATATTACAGTCGATGATCAATAATTCCTATGAAGGATTTGTCAAAGTGATTTCAGAAGGGCGTAACTTGCCCGTCGCCCAGGTGAAAAAAATTGCTGACGGCCGTGTTTACGATGGACGACAAGCGAAGGATTTACACCTAATCGATGGGTTCGGCTACTTAGACGATGTAGTGAATCTTATGAAAAAACAAGAAAAGCTCAAAGGAGCGCAGGTGGTTCGTTATTCAGATTCACTTGGTTTGGGTTCCTTATTTACTATGCAGGCAAAGAAATTAATGGGTGAAAACGTTGAAATGGCTGGATTAATGCAAATACTTTCGAAGCCGAATTCTCCACGTCTCATGTATCTGTATGCAGAATAAGGGGGCTAATTAATGGATATAAATGAATATCAAGAAACCACGCCTGACAGAAAGGAAAATTATATCGTTCGTTATGCGGGCTTCTGGATGCGCTTTTGGGCGTATCTGCTTGATTTAGTGGTCGTGGGAAGCATTATTCGGCTGCTAATTAAACCTATATTTCGATTATTGGATATTCCTTTATCAGAAACCAATATGTTTGCGCCAGTCTCCATTTCATCGGCGGTCATCTTTTATTTATATTTCGTCTTGATGACAAAATATCTTAATCAAACCCTTGGGAAAATGGTGTTTGGATTGAAGGTAGTCGATTTAAAGAATGATCAATTGACCTGGGGAACCATACTCTTTCGTGAATGGATCGGCCGATTTATATCAGCAACGATTATCTTCGGATATATCATTGTCGCTTTTTTACCAAAAAAACAGGGCTTGCATGATCTCTTCACTGACACAACAGTTATCCATGTGGAACGGTGAAAATAAACCTATCAACAATTGTTGGTAGGTTTATTTTTTTATATAAAAGCAAATACTACCCGCTGAAAGGTTGTGATTGAAATTGTTTTGGGTGCTCCTGATTTTGTCCATTCTATTGCTCTTTTTCATTCTCATTCTTTTTACTAAATTAACAATCCTTATTAATTATTATCATCATAATGACAATGACGATCTAAAGATAAAATTAAAGATTTGGTTCGGGTTAATAAAATATACAATAAATGTTCCGTTAATAAAAGTGGATGATAATTCTCCTAGCATAGTTGTAGAAAGTAATACTAAAATGGGAGATTCCGCACGAGAATCAACTAAACAAGACACGAATCATATTACAACAGATGAGGTGGAGACTAATGCATCAAATGCCAAAAAATTACTCAATCATGTGTTCGGATTACATCGTATTGTCAGGAAGTTTTTTCGGAAGGTCACAATGAAAGGCTTAGAATGGAATACGCTGATTGGTCTCGGAGATGCGGCGCACACTGGGACAATAACCGGAGCAATATGGGCCTTTAAGGGGAGCATCATAGGGCTACTCAGTCATTATTTCAAACTTAAAGAAATGCCCAAAATATCGGTTACTCCACACTTTCAAGCTGCCGTAATTCAAACAAGATTTACATGTATTATTCAGTTTCGTATCGGGTATGCTATTCTAGCAGGATTAAAACTGTTTAGATTCTGGAAGGGCGGACTTCCGCACTTTAAAAAGAAAACTAATTTTGCAAATGATAAAACAAAATCCGTTTGAAAAAGGAGGAAACAGCCATGTCTGACCACCCAATTCAAGGTTTGATGACAACTGCAATGGAAAGTTTGAAAGAAATGATTGACGTTAATACGATTATAGGGGACCCAGTTGAGACCCCAGACGGCAGTGTTATTTTGACAGTATCGAAAGTAGGCTTTGGATTTGCTGCAGGTGGTAGTGAATTTAAGCTCCAAGGGTCTCAAAGTCAAGGGCAAGGAAAAGAACAAGGTCAAGGACAAAGTCAAGGTCAAGGTCAAGGTTCATCCCATCCATTTGGGGGAGGGAGCGGGGGCGGTGTTTCTATTACCCCAATTGCTTTTTTAATTGTCAACTCTCATGGAGTAAAAATGCTGCATTTAGATGAAAGCACCCATTTGTATGAGAAAATACTTGAACTTGCTCCTTCAGCGATTGATAAAGTTCAGCAAATGTTCTCAAAAAAGGACCAAGGGCAACAGCAAAATAGTTCGCAAGGATCTAAAAACGAGCATAAACCAAAAGAAGAGCTTGAATTATAGTAGGAAAGGTTAATCTTCCAAAAGACTAGGAAGATTAACTTTTTTCATGTCGCTAACGGGGCGCTAGCAATTTTCAATAAGTCTAAATAATTGCAAAATAGATATTGAAAAGATATATTTACACTGTACATATTTGAAGTGAAGTGGTTTACAACAATCGCTTGAACTTGGATACGACAAAGGAGGATGTATTATGGCAAATGTAACATTTAAAGGAAACCCAATTACTCTATTAGGCAATGAAGTAAAGGTAGGGGACAAAGCACCTAACTTCACAGTCCTAGCGAATGACTTATCAGCAGTAACATTAGAGAATACAAAGGGTCAAGTGCGTTTAATTACTTCCGTCCCATCTTTGGATACGGGTGTGTGTGATGCAGAAACGCGCCGGTTTAATGAAGAAGCAAATAGCTTAGGCAACGTGAAAATTTTAACTGTAAGCATGGACTTACCATTTGCACAAAAGCGCTGGTGTGCTGCAAGCGGAATAGAAAACGTTCAAACGTTATCTGATCACCGTGACCTTTCTTTTGGAGAAGCATATGGGGTTGCTATCCAAGAATTAAGACTATTGGCTCGTGCTGTATTTGTTGTTGATTCAAGTGAAACAGTGACATATGTTGAGTATGTTAGTGAAGCAACAAACCACCCTAACTACGAAGCAGCAATTGAAGCTGCAAAGGCTGCGAAATAGTAAAGCAGAAGGCCTCGGTATTACGAGGCCTTTTTGTTTGGTTAAAACTTGTATAAAATAGCTATACTCGATTAAAATGGATAAGGAATTTAAAGAGGGAGGGGAAAAGATGAACGTTTCTCCAGTAGAACAACTTTTTACGTTATTTAATGAAACAGCACTTCTTTTACAGGAAGAACTTAATTGTACATATTTAGAGGCACTTGCAGAAACTGGCGAGAATTTATTTCATGGCTCTATCCTTCAGTCTGAGGTCAGCGAACTAACAGAAAAAAGGATTAAGAAACAATATGAACAGATCAATTTAAACAAATTTTCAAACGAGGAACTTCGAAAGGCATATCAGCTTGTCATTTTAAAAGGGATGAAAGAAAGTGTTCAGCCTAACCATCAAATGACACCTGATACAGTGGGGATGCTTGTCGGTTATTTAGTAAATAGATTTATGAAACAGTCAACATTCCGCTTGCTTGACCCAGCAGTAGGAACCGGTAATTTGTTAACAACTGTATTAAATCACCTGCAAAAAAAAGTAGATTCTGTCGGTGTGGAGATTGATGACCTGTTAATTAAGCTTGCCTATGTTAATGCAAATTTACAAGAGCACCCTATTCAACTCTTCAATCAAGACAGCCTAGAGCCACTGCTTATCGACCCCGTAGATGCGGTCATCGGTGATTTACCTGTTGGATATTATCCGAATGATGTCAGAGCAGCGGAGTATCAAGTAAAGGCAGATGAGGGACATACCTATTCCCATCATTTATTCATTGAGCAAAGTGTCATGTATACAGCACCTGGTGGGTATTTATTCTTTATTATTCCTAATGGTTTATTTGAAAGTGAACAAGCCTCTCAACTAAGTGAATTCTTTAAAGAGCATGTCATTGTGCAAGGATTGTTACAATTACCCACGAGCATGTTTAATAATAAAAATACAGCTAAGAGTATCATCATCCTCCAAAAAAAGGGTTTAGGCGTGCAACCGCCAAAGCAGGCATTACTTGTCGATTTGCCTAGCCTTTCGAATGCAGTAGAAATGGATAAAATACTATCTAAAATGGAAAAATGGTTCCAAGAGAACAAAGGATGAACAGGGTTTAAACCCTGCTCATCCTTTTTTTCTGAGTGTTATAAATCTTATAAAATTACCGAAATATGTGAATATATTAACATTCGTAATGTAAACGCTGCCATGTGAATTATACCTTGAAATATAATATACACAATGATTAAATGAGGAAGGAAATAATCAAGAGCGGTTTGAGCAAAATAATGTTGTACTAACAAAAATTACTCCAAACCAGTGTTGTTATATAAAAGGAGCGGTAACAAAAATGGCAAAAATTATTGCAATTAATGCAGGAAGCTCTTCCTTGAAGTTTCAATTGTTTGAAATGCCAAGCGAAGATGTTATTACAAAAGGATTAATTGAAAGAATCGGATTGAATGATTCGATTTTTAATATTACAGTAAATGGAGAGAAAATCCAAGAAATCAGTGATATTCCTGATCATGAAGTCGCGGTTAAAATGCTTTTGGATAAACTAACCACTTTAGGGATTATCAAATCACTTGATGAGATTGTTGGAATGGGACACCGAGTAGTCCATGGTGGTGAAACATTTAATGACTCAGTGATTATCACAGATGAAGTATTAAAGAAAATTGATGAATTATCAGAACTTGCACCTTTGCATAACCCAGCAAATCTTACAGGAATTAAAGCTTTCATGAGTGTGCTCCCAAATGTTCCTGCGGTAGCTGTTTTTGATACGGCTTTCCACCAAACGATGCCAGAAAGTTCTTACCTGTATAGCCTGCCAATGGAGTATTACGAAAAGTATGGCATTCGTAAGTATGGCTTTCATGGAACATCACATAAATATGTTTCACAACGTGCTGCAGAGTTATTAGGTCGACCCGTTGAACAACTTCGCCTTATTTCGTGTCATTTAGGGAATGGAGCAAGTATTGCTGCGATTGAAAGCGGTATGTCGATTGATACATCTATGGGCTTCACACCACTTGCAGGGGTAACGATGGGAACTCGCTCAGGTAATATTGACCCTGCACTCATTCCATATATTATGGAGAAAACAAATAAAACAGCGGATGAAGTCCTTGATGTTTTGAATAAAAAGAGTGGTATGCTCGCTATGTCAGGCTTCTCTAGTGATTTAAGGGATATTGAAATTGAAGCAAAAAAGGGTAATGACCGCGCTCAACTTGCTCTAGATGTATTTGCAAACCGTATCCATAAATACATTGGTTCCTATGCTTCAAGAATGAATGGTGTAGATGCAATTATTTTCACAGCTGGTATCGGTGAAAATAGTGATACGATTAGGGAGAAAATCTTAAGAGGCCTTGAATTTATGGGTGTTTATTGGGACCCTGCTTTGAACAAAGTGAGAGGCGAAGAAACATTCATCAACTATCCACACTCACCAGTTAAAGTATTAATTATACCGACTAATGAAGAAGTAATGATTGCTAGAGACGTCGTTCGCTTAGCAAATACTCTTTAATAAACAGAAGGCAAAAGCTAATTTAATGGCTTTTGCCTTTTTATCCTTTTATTTCATTGTGATATACTGGAAATAGAAAGCCTTGCTGTGGAGGGGAATCGATCATGCCATTAACAGACCGTGAAGCAAAGGTCTTGAATGAAATACAGGATTGGGAAAGAAATTTACGTGAATTTGAGCCCAATGATTTCCAATTAACTTATGGAAAATATCTGCAACAATCATTCTTATTATTACCCGAAAAGGTTCAACGGCAATTCTTTACTGTTATTGATAGTTGGCTGTTTCATTTACATAGTATGATACAAGGCTCGCAGCTACAGATGGATGCAAAGGAGAGAATTCTTTCTGCGGGGCGGATATTTCATAAAGACTTAGAAAAAGTAGAAGACTTACGCCAATTAAAAATTGAGCAATTACAATACATTGCAGAGCAGCAAATTGCGAGGCATCGTCTATACTCTTTTGCTCAAGGTGGTTTAGCTGGGACTGGTGGTCCACTTCTTCTAAGCACAGACATACCAGCAATAGCCGTTATTAATTTAAGGGCCGTCCAATTAATTGCAATGACCTATGGGATTGAGGTTAATACCCCGTTTGAAATGATGACCTCTCTGAAGGTGTTTCATACGGCAACATTGCCGCCAAGGCTTCAACTAGAGGGATGGACCTTGTTGATGGATGAATTGGAGAATCGGGATGACTATTATTTTTATAAAGGAAATGAAGAAATTATTGATATTACATGGATTGAACAGCCAGTACAGCAACTATTGAAAGCGTTGGTTATTACATTGTTCCGAAAAAAGGTGATACAAGGTATCCCGCTTGTAAGTATGGCGATTGGTGCAGGCGCCAATTATCAGTTAACGAGAAAGGTAACTGATTTAGCGCATAAATATTATCAACTTCGTTACCTAAAAGAAAAAGAGGAGTATATTGGATGAGTTCTCATGAACATAAAAAGGAAGCCCCAAAAACGGTAAATTGTAAAGTAATTACAGTTAGTGATACAAGAAATAGTGAAACAGACAAAAGTGGTAAACTGATGATGGAACTGCTTGAACAAGCAGGTCACAAAATTATAGATTACGTGATAGTAAAAGATGAGGCCGCACCAATTCATGATGAATTAGTAAAGGGCTGTTCAAGAGAAGAAATTGATGTCATTTTAACAAATGGCGGCACAGGGATTGCAAAGCGAGACGTAACGATAGAAACTGTACAAAATTTACTAGATAAAGAAATTGTTGGATTTGGAGAATTGTTCAGGATGTTGAGCTATCAAGACGATATTGGCAGCGCTGCAATTCTTTCAAGGGCCATTGCGGGGGTGATAAAAAATAAAGCTGTATTCTCCACCCCAGGCTCAACTGGTGCAGTGAAACTAGCGATGAATAAATTAATTTTACCTGAACTTGGCCATGTAGTGAGAGAAATACAAAAAGACCTTTAATAGAGAAAACTCCCTTTTTCGATGGAAAGGGAGTTTTTTATTGATGGACTTTTGTTGAAAGAACTTCGTTTGCTCGGTACCATAGCCATAAATCATTAATAATCGAAGCTAGTTCCGCAATTTCGGTGTTCAGTTGACAGGAGCGAGGGAAATTACTTTCATTCGAAAGAAGTGCTTGTTTCTGATTAATTTGATTTTCTAGTTCTCCAATCCGGTCCGGGATAGAGCCGCGAACTTGTTCCCAATATAAGAGAATCTCTTCCTGTGATTCTATGCTGTAATCAGCCAATTCCATTGTTAAATCGGGGAGCTGGATACCAAGACGATCATCAAATGAAAAATATTCTTTCATATAGTTGCCTCCAATCTATTTATTAGTATTTTATTATACTATACATGTATAAACCATTCTCTACAAACCTATTTTTAAGGTGAATTTAGTGTATAAAAAAGCACGAAGCATATTGCTGCGTGCTTTTGAAAATTTCATATTTATTCGGAATCTTTGTCTGTGCGTACGACGAGAACGTCACAAGCTGCATATCGGGTGATATGTTCAGAAACACTGCCGATAAAGAACCTTTCCACTACATTTAATCCAGTAGCACCGCAGAGAATTAAATCAATATTGTTTTTTTTAGCCAAATCTCTAGGAATTCTTATTTTAGGAGAGCCGTGGTCTATTTCATATTGCACTTTTGTTAATCCTGCATCCTCCGCTTGTTTTAGATAATTTTCAAGCATATCTTTTGCAAGCTTTTCTGCCCGATCACCAATAACTGTATCGTAAGCCTCAATTAAAGCAAACGTCCTAGTGTCAATAACATGGACTAATGATAGGGTGGCGTCATTTCTTTTGGCAATTTCAATGCCCTTTTTAAAAGCCCAATCTGCTTCTTTTGAACCATCAATAGCGACTAAAATATTCTGATATTTAAGTCCCATGATTTATCATCTCCTTACTTAAATTATACATTATTTAACAAGGAATAACTGTTACAATTTTTCGAACAATAAAGAGGTAGTTTACAAAGGAAAGGAGATTGTCGGATGGTAAACCATGACCAGAATAAAAAGTTTTTGTTTGAGTTTGACGAACAGGGTACGATTGAAGTAAGCCAACAAATTATGAATTCGTATACTAGTGGTTTTATTGGCGAAGGAACAGCGATTGCTGATAGTGAGGATTTTTCTGGGACAGAGAGCTAAGTAAAAAATGTATAGATACTGAGGGACTGTCCAATATTGGGCAGTCTTTTTTTCTGGACATGTGTCTTGGGAATTTTTAAGGTTACAGGCAAATACCCAAGAATATGCATATACACTTGCATATTCTTTAATGTGTCAATTAATTAGAAAATGAGGAGGAGAATTATGAGTACAGAAATGTATGGAATGCCTAATAACATTGATGTGCAATATGATGTGATGAACCCAGCAGATGAAAGAATTCATGGGGGATTCGGCCACTTTGGTGGATTCGGCCACGGAGGATTCGGACACTTTGGTGGATTTGGCCGGCCAGGATTTGGATTTGGTGGCTTCGGCAGACCATTTGGATTTGGGTTTGGAAGACCATTTGGATTCGGCTTTGGAAGACCATTTGGTTTTGGCTTCGGCAGACCATTTGGTTTTGGATTTGGGTTCCCATTCTTAACTGGGTTAGCAGCAGGTGCCTTATTAGCTCCAGGTTTCGGATACGGTTACGGTTACGGATATCCGTACTATCCACCGTACCCATACCCGTACCCATACCCTTATTATCCTTGGTATTAATGAATCATTAAAACATAGGCTTTGCCATAATCGGCAAAGCTTTTGCTATATTTTTTATGGAATTAAAATGTGTATTTGTTATCATCAATGAGAATACATCTATCTTATGAAAAAGGTTATAATAAAATTGGCTTGGTCTATTTTTCTATGAATAATAATACTTGGAGGAAAACACATGCGGATCGGAGTACCTACGGAAATCAAAAATAATGAAAACCGTGTAGCCATGACACCTGCTGGAGTGGTCAACCTAGTGAAATTTGGTCATGAGGTTTTTATTGAAAAAGGAGCAGGTCTAGGCTCTGGTTTTTTAAATGAGGATTATGAAACTGCTGGTGCAAAATTAGTAGATACAGCAGAAGAAGCATGGTCCATGGAAATGGTAATGAAGGTTAAAGAGCCGCTTCCTAGTGAATATAAATACTTCCGAGAAGGCTTAATATTATTTACATACTTACATCTTGCACCTGAACCAGAATTAACCAAAGCATTGATTGATAAAAAAGTAGTGGGTATAGCCTATGAAACGGTTCAGTTACCTAATAGAAGTTTACCATTATTAACACCGATGAGTGAGGTCGCTGGAAGAATGGCTGCTCAAATTGGTGCTCAATTCCTTGAGAAGGTTCATGGAGGGATGGGTATTCTTCTTTCTGGTGTCCCAGGAGTCCAAAGAGGAACGGTAACTATTATTGGCGGAGGTGTGGCTGGAACGAATGCGGCTAAAATGGCGATTGGTTTAGGGGCAAAGGTGACCATTATTGATTTAAATCCAGATCGGCTTCGTCAATTAGATGATATTTTTGGATCCGATGTGACAACCTTAATGTCCAATCCTTATAATATTGCCGAAGCAGTAAGGGAGTCGGATTTGGTCATTGGTGCTGTTCTTATTCCGGGGGCCAAAGCACCGAAACTTGTAACGGAAGCGATGATTCAATCAATGAAACCTGGCAGTGTCGTTGTCGATATTGCAATCGACCAAGGCGGTATTTTTGATACGACTGATCGGATTACTACTCATGATAATCCAACCTATGTGAAGCATGATGTTGTCCATTATGCTGTTGCCAATATGCCAGGTGCGGTACCAAGAACATCAACCATTGCGTTAACAAACGTAACCGTACCATATGCGGTTCAAATTGCAAATAAAGGATACAAACAAGCATGTCTTAGCAATGAAGCATTATTGAAGGGTATCAACACACTAGGCGGGTATGTAACTTACGAAGCAGTAGCAGACGCACATGGACTTGAATTTTTAGATACCAAAACATTGCTGGAAAAATAGAAAAGAAGAGGGGTTTGTTCATTCACGCTTCATCGGCGTTATGAAGGACAATTCTTCCGGTCTTTAGTGAGTTTTGTCCTTTATAGGCGTTAAGAAGGACAATTTTTCGTTTTTTTTGTGAGTTTTGTCCTTCATCGGCGTTAAGAAGGACAATTTTTCGTTTTTTTTGTGGGTTTTGTCCTTCATCGGCGGTATCAAGGACATTCTTTCCGGTTTTTTGTGAGTTTTGTCCTTCATCGGCGTTATGAAGGACAATTTTCCGGTTTTTTGTGAGTTTTGTTCTTCATCGGCGTTATGAAGGACAATTTTTCGTTTTTTTTGTGGGTTTTGTCCTTCATCGGCATTATGAAGGACATTCTTTCCGGTTTTTTGTGAGTTTTGTCCTTCATCGGCGGTATCAAGGACATTCTTTCCGGTTTTTTGTGAGTTTTGTTCTTCATCGGTGTTATGAAGGACAATTTTCCGGTTTTTTTGTGAGTTTTGTCCTTCATCGGCATTATGAAGGACATTCTTTCCGGTTTTTTGTGGGTTTTGTCCTTCATCGGCATTATGAAGGACATCGGTGTTATGAAGGACATTCTTTCCGGTTTTTTGTGAGTTTTGTCCTTCATCGGCGGTATGAAGGACATTCTTTCCGGTTTTTTGTGAGTTTTGTCCTTCATCGACGTTATGAAGGACAATTTTTCGGTTTTTTTATGAGTTTTGTCCTTTATCGGCGGTATGATAGACAATTCTTCCGCAATTTTATTAAGTTTTGTTCTTCATATGTATGTGTGTCGGTAATCTGTGGTATTGGTTACCCGAAATCGCGCATGTTTGTTCAAAAAAAAAACCAGCTCCTAAAAAGGAACTGGTTTAATAAAACTAAATATGTAGCCGCATTTGCCGTATTAATATAAGAAAGTTTTAAACCACCACTCCTCAAAGTGGGTGTTCTCAGAAACTTTTCTGCATGTCCTCCAGGTCTTATAGACAGAGGCTTGTCATTCGAGCTCCAATGGTTAAACTCCCTTTTACAGCTTAAAGGTTAAAACTTTATTATGACTACGAACAACGCAGCTTGTATTTATATAATATACCAACTCTTCACAGATTTCAATGTAAAAAAAGTCCAAAAGAAATTATTTAATGATTTGTAACTCTTTTGGGAATTTTGTGAGGACTTTTGCCCCGTCTGAGGTAATAAACACATCGTCTTCAATGCGAACACCAGCCACATTTGGTACATAGATACCTGGTTCAATCGTGTATACCATACCTTCTTCAATAATAAGGTCATTTGTCTCAGTTAATGATGGGTATTCATGCACGCTTATCCCGAGACCATGCCCAAGGCGGTGTGGAAAATACTCTCCGAATCCTGCCTCAGCAATGATTCGACGGGCAGTTAAGTCCACTTCGGCTGCACGAACCCCTGGAATGCTTGCTTCAATGGCAGCAAGCTGGGCTTTTAATACGGTGTCATAGATTTCCTTTTGCTTGTCATTAATGTCCCCATAAGCAACCGTTCTAGTGATATCAGAACAATACCTGTCAACCACCACACCCAAATCAAATAAAACAAGATCGCCTTTTTGAATTTTTGTTTCTCCAGGGTTTCCATGTGGAGAAGCTGCATTTGCTCCGGTAAGCACCATTGTCGAAAACGACATTTCGGTCACACCCTTTTGTTTTAGGGCGTATTCTAAGGCATTAAGTATTTCCAACTCCGTTTTGCCTTCCTTGATTTCATTAGCACCGAATTCAACTGCGTAATCGGCAAGGGCACAGGCCTCTTCAATAGTTTTTAACTCCTTGGCATCCTTAATCATTCGAAGCATTCGTAATTTTTCTTCAGCAGAAACAAATGATGCCTGCGGGAATAACTTTGAGAGTTGTTCATAACGTTCCACATTCATATGTTCTTTTTCAATAGCTGCTTTTGACACGCTGTTTATTCTTTTATTGATGGAATTTAGAATCATTTCCCACGGATTGTCAATGTCGCTATAGCCGAGAATTTCATTGGCCCAGCCAGAACGTTTGGCATCGTGGACTTCCATCCCTGGGCAAACAAGGAAGGGCTCGTCTGTTTGAAAGACTGCTAGTGCGAGCAAGCGTTCATGTGGATTGGTGTAATATCCGCTTAAATAAAATACATTCTCTGATGAGGTTAGGAAGCTAACTTCAATATCGTTTTCTCTCATCCATGTTTGAAGCTTAGTTAATCGCTGATTCATTTTTACTCCCCCTATGTAATTCATGTCCTATGATGAGATTATCAATTAAAACTTGAAATGTAAACTAACTGACCACCTTATACTTCTCCTTGCTTAAAATCAATATATTAGGATTAAACTAGAGATATGGGAGGAATTCTAGTTATCGTATGGAAGTATATACTATATGAAAACCGAGAGGAGCAAGTCGAATGAAAATTTCGTATCATGGACATTCAGTTGTACAAATCCAAACAAACGGGAAAACCATCTTAATTGACCCCTTCATAAATGGCAATCAATTGACGGACTTGAAGGTGGAGGAACTAAGACCAGATGTCATTATTTTATCGCATGGTCACAATGACCATGTCGGGGATACAGTTGAGCTGGCAAAGAAAAATAACTCACTTGTCGTTGCTAACCACGAAATTTCTACTTACTTAAGCTGGCAGGGAGTTCATACCCATGGTATGCACATCGGTGGTGCCCATCAATTTGAGTTTGGCAAAGTTAAACTAACGCAAGCCTTCCATGGATCAAGCTTTACAACAGAAAATAATGAACTCATCTATTGCGGCATGCCTGCTGGAATCTTATTTATGAATGAAGGAAAGACGATTTATCATGCTGGGGATACGGGGTTATTTTCAGATATGAAGTTGATTGGTGAGCGCCATCCGATTGAAGTAGCCTTCCTGCCCATAGGTGATAATTTTACAATGGGGCCTGAAGATGCAGCATACGCAGCAAAGCTGTTAAAAGCTAATACAGTTGTGCCAATCCACTACAATACCTTCCCGCCAATCAAACAAGACCCGTTTAAGTTTATTGAGATGCTGGAAGATAAAAACGGTAAAGTACTCCAACCAGGCGAAGCCATCGAAATTTAATTGTACTTAGGCGATTTACATACTTTTTTCCTTCCACTATGCATAAATATGGAACAAGCAGTCTTTTAGGAGGAGGAAATACAATTGAAAAAGAACAGATATTTACTTTGCCTGTTACTCTGTGGCATCTTGCTTTATTATGGAGCACCAAGATTATCTATTTATGCTGATGGGGCTCAAGGGATATTTTCATTAGCCTGGCTCTCATTTGCCTTAATCGTTATCGCTGGAAATCTTACTGGCCTTCTTTATAGCCCCAAAAAGCAAGGACATAAACTTCAATCGGAGCGACGATCTAGGAAGAAATCTAGGTTCTATCATTGAGAATTAAGAGTAATGTAAGAATCCGCATTGAATCAAGGCTTTCAACACTCTATAATAAAAATTATATGTAATCCGGGTTATTCTAAATGGAATAATTGGAATTTGACTATAAAGGGTGAAGGTCTTGGCCACTAAGCATGAACAAATTTTACAATATATTGATGGTCTCCCTATTGGAGAAAAGATATCTGTCAGACAAATTGCCAAGGCGATGTCCGTTAGTGAAGGAACAGCCTACCGTGCGATTAAAGAAGCGGAAAATAAAGGATATGTAAGTACCATCGAACGAGTTGGAACGATTAGAATAGAACGGAAAAAGAAAGAGAATATTGAAAAACTCACTTTTGCTGAGGTAGTAAATATTGTTGATGGTCAGGTATTGGGCGGAAGAACGGGCTTGCATAAAACCCTAAATAAATTTGTTATTGGTGCCATGAAATTAGAAGCCATGATGCGCTACACTGAGGCTGGTAACCTATTAATAGTCGGGAACCGGACTCAGGCGCATGAACTTGCTTTAAAAGCTGGAGCCGCTGTGCTCATAACCGGTGGATTTGATGCTGACGATTATATCAAAAAGCTAGCAGATAAACTAGAAATACCGGTCATCTCAACGAGCTATGATACGTTTACGGTCGCAACCATGATTAACCGGGCGATTTATGACCAATTAATCAAAAAAGAAATTATTTTAGTCGAAGATATTTTAACCCCTCTTGCTGATACTTTTTATCTAAAAACGACGGATAGGGTGTCAAAATGGCATGAATTTAACCAACAAACTGCACACAGCCGCTACCCAGTAGTTGACCAAAACATGAAGATTCAAGGGATGGTAACAAGTAAGGACATTTTAGGTCAGGATTTAGAAGCATCCATCGATAAAATTATGACCAAGCACCCCATGTCGGTAAATGGGAAGACAAGTGTGGCTTCAACTGCCCATACCATGGTCTGGGAAGGAATTGAAGTACTTCCTGTTACAAATGACTCAAACCGTTTGGAAGGTATTATTAGCAGGCAGGATGTTTTAAAAGCATTACAAATGAACCAGCGGCAGCCACAGGTCGGGGAAACTCTCGACGATATCGTTACAAATCAAATAGTATTAATGCAGGGAAAAGCAAAAGGAGAAGAGGTTTACTCTTGCGAAGTAACCCCGCAAATGACCAACCAACTTGGAACAATCTCTTACGGTGTGTTTACAACGATTGTCTCTGATGCAGCAAACCGTGTATTACGGAGTTATAAAAAAGGCGATCTTGTCGTTGAAAATATGACTATTTACTTTATTAAACCTGTTCAAATGGAGAGTATATTAGAAATTTATCCGAAAGTTCTTGAAGTCGGACGTAAATTTGGAAAAGTGGATGTAGAAGTTTTCAATGAAGGAATATTAGTTGGAAAAGCAATGATGATGTGTCAATTGCTTGATAGAAATTAGACAGCTATCAAATTTATATCAATAAAAAAAGCCGCTTCACTAATGGAGAAGCGGCTTCAATAATTATTTTTGCAGTTCAAAATTTTTTGCTTCCTCGATTGCGAATGGAAGGTAATGTTTGTATTTTTTGAAACCGATCCAGCTGAATAATGCTCCATAAACAATAAATACAGCGGCAACTATATACATAACCGTTGTTTCGGAAATAAATAACAAGTGATTAACTCCAAATAAAAAGACAAAAAGCCCTAGGGCAATATTTGATTTAGCAGCAAGCCATTTCTTTTCTACTAAACGGTTGCTTCTGATGTATTTTGTTTTATAAAATAGATAGAAAGCAAATAGTATAGCAATTAATACAACAAGTACAAACATATTATTTCCTCCAAGCATAGAAAATCTTCTATTATTGTAACTGTAAAAACAAAAAAATACCACATTTGGTTTATTAGTTGGTAAAGGAGCATTGCACATGATTGAGCAGATTTTAGCAGAGATTGAACAATTTGAAACCATCATTATTCATCGTCACGTCCGTCCAGACCCCGATGCCTACGGTTCACAAGGTGGATTGGCAGCGATTCTTCAAGAATCCTACCCAAATAAAAAGATTTATGCCGTTGGTCTAGAGGAACCAACCCTTCATTACATGCGCAGGCTTGATGTGATTGAAGATGAAGTATATAAGGGTGCATTAGTGATCGTTTGTGATACCGCAAATGCTGAAAGGATTTGTGACAAGCGTTATTCTCTGGGTGAAAAGTTAATAAAAATTGATCATCATCCAAATGAGGACCCGTATGGTGATTTATTATGGGTGGATACAAGCGCTAGCTCTTGCAGCGAAATGATTTATGAATTTTATTTAAACGGAAAAGACAAAGGGCTAAAAATGAATGATGCAGCAGCGAGATTGTTATACGCTGGCATTGTCGGTGATACTGGAAGATTTCTTTTCCCGAGTACGACGGAAAAAACACTGGGGTATGCTGGGGAATTAATTCATTATAATTTTTCACGGACTGAGCTATTTGACAAGATGTATGAATTGGATACCAATATCATTAAGTTAAACGGTTTTATACTCCAAAATTTTGAGTTACAGAATAACGGTGTTGCCTCCGTTAAGCTAACAAAAGAACTATTACAAGAATACAATGCAAAACCCGCAGAGGCATCCCTCTTAGTTGGAACATTAGGAAATGTAAAAGGAATAAAGGCATGGGTATTCTTCATCGAGGAAGCAGAACAGATAAGGGTACGTCTGCGTTCAAAGGGTCCTGTAATCAATGGAGTTGCAAGGCAGTTTAAAGGTGGGGGACATCCACTGGCATCAGGAGCATCCATCTATTCTTGGAACGAAGTGGACGATGTATTAAAAGCACTTGAAGAAGTATGTGAAAATTATTCTTTTAATAAATAGAAAAATCGGCCCTTGTGAGAGTGAGGGTCGATTTTTTATTATTCAAAATGAATCTCTAATTGGATCGATAGGTTTGTATAAAAAACCATTTCTTTAACCTTTAGTTTATACCTTTTATCATTTATTTTAATCGGTTTATTTTCAATAATTTTTTTCAAAAGGTCCTTACTTTTGTAGACGGTTTCGATATCTTTTGCAATCATCATGCTAATATCATCTCTAACCGAGTCCTCTGTCTCTAATACACTTAAAGAATCAAGTTTATATTTTTCCCAGTTTGCAATTCTAATGTTGATTTTCTGGACTGTAAGTTGTTCAATATTTCGCTTATTAATTTCTTTATATTCTTCCTGCCAAATTTTTTTCTCTCCGTTTAGGTCAATAATTTCCTTCGCTTGTGTCCGAATTAATTCGGTGTTCTTTTCCTGCCACACCCCATAAATATATAAAAAAATACACCAGCTAATCACACCGCCTACGGCCATTCCTCCAAAAAAACGCTGCCAGGAAGGTCTTCGATATAATGGCGGGATTCTCATGATGAGATATGCTCCTGGGTTAACCAATTAATCAGGAGGGCACCAGTCTGGGCCCCGCCTAAGGCAGAGAGTATTAATAAAAATTGTTTAAAAAGATCCTTTGTATTCGCATCAAATAAGCCTCTTTCAAACGTATAAACCGCGTCAAATGTCCCGCCAATCGCCGAAACAATCGCCCAAATTCGAAGCGCTGATGATAAGCGGTAAACGGTCGTTAGCGGTGGCTGTCCGGTTAGAAATGAGGCTATCCCACCAATAAGCGAACCACCAAGCACCACACCTAAGGCAATAAAGTAACTTTCTATAAAAGCAGGAAAAAAACCAATTTCTTTCATCTCGTCAACCGCCCTTACCCATAATCAATTCCAATACTCATTTATATGGACAAACATTTACAAATATGTTTTTTAAAAATGAGAACATATTTTCTTTTTTATCAATAACGTTCTATAATAAAGGGAGAGATTATGGAATTAAGGGTGTGACAATATGTCTTTTATTCACCTACATGTATATAGTGCATATAGTTTATTAACAAGTACGGCATCTGTCCCGGATTTAATTGAAAATGCACAAAAAAAAGGCTTTTCTGCGATCGCCTTAACCGACAGAAACGTCATGTACGGAACAATTGAATTTTATAAGTTGTGTAAGAAAAATAATCTTAAACCCATCATCGGGTTAACTGTGGATGTAGAAAGTGAAAACAACAATAACGAGTCTTATCCATTGGTCTTACTCGCAGAAAATGATCATGGCTATAAAAATCTATTAAAG
Source organism: Neobacillus sp. C211 (assembly GCF_051842875.1). Taxonomy (NCBI): domain Bacteria; kingdom Bacillati; phylum Bacillota; class Bacilli; order Caryophanales; family Bacillaceae; genus Neobacillus; species Neobacillus sp. C211. The sequence goes on along the minus strand of NZ_JBPXRO010000005.1, from coordinate 209,994 downwards.
ATATCTAGTACGGTTCAAACAAAAACGGATCATGGGATTCCGCTCAGATGGTTGAAACATTATTCGGAAGGGCTTATAGCAATTACACCTGGACTAGAAGGTGAAATTGAGCAGTCCATCTTAAATGGTGAAGAAGAAATTGCCAGAAATATAATAAGAAAACTAGATTCCATCTTCGGCAGAGACTGCTTTTTTCTAGCGATTCAAAATCATCAACTCGAACAAGAAACAACCATCAGAAATCAGTTTAACTTGATTTCAAAAGAAATGAATGTCCCGCTGGCAGCGACAAATCAGGTCTATTATTTAGAAAAAGAAGATATGTTTGCCCAAGAGTGTTTATTAGCCATAAAAAATGGCGATAAATTGCAGGACGATCACAGAGAAAAGTTGGAAAACGATCAGTTCTATTTAAAAACTGCAAGTGAAATGGTGGATCGCTTTTCTGATGTCCCGGATGCATTAGAAAATACACTCAGGATTGCAAACAGATGCGACTTTAACATTGAACTAAATAAGACTTATCTGCCAGCATTCCCAACGGAGAATGGAATGCAAGCTTCGGAGTATTTGGAATTGTTATGCAAACAGGGATTAAGCGAACGTTTTTCTGCCCCATCTCAGGAATATTTTGATCGTTTGTCCTATGAACTATCAGTTATTAAGCGAATGGAATTTAGCAACTACTTTTTAATTGTTTGGGATTTTATGAGATATGCCCGCGCGCAGGGAATTCTAACAGGTCCAGGAAGGGGCTCGGCAGCAGGATCGCTTGTTGCTTATGTTTTATACATAACTGATGTGGACCCATTAAAGCATAATCTATTGTTTGAACGATTTCTAAATCCTGAGCGAATTTCGATGCCAGATATTGATATTGATTTTCCAGATCATCGGCGCGATGAGGTGATTAATTACGTTTCGGCGAAATACGGTGAACTACATGTCGCGCAAATCGTAACATTTGGAACCCTCGCAGCAAAAGCTGCATTAAGGGATGTCGGTAAGGTATTCGGGTTAAATTCAAAGGAACTAGAACATTTATCAAGGACGATTCCGTCGCGATTAGGAATAAACCTGCAAGGAGCCTATAAAGAATCGGAACCACTTAGAAGATTTATTAAGGAAAGCCCGATGAATCAACGGCTTTTTGAAACGGCTTTAAAACTAGAAGGTCTACCGCGCCACACTTCCACCCATGCAGCTGGTGTGGTCATAAGTGAGAAGCAGCTAATTGATTTAATCCCCATTCAACGCGGGTCTAACCAGGTATATTTAACGCAATTTTCAATGGAACATCTCGAAGAGATCGGCCTTTTGAAAATGGACTTTCTAGGCTTACGGAACCTTACATTAATCGATTCAATTTTATCTTCTATCTATCGGAAAACTGGTAAGAAAGTAAACATCAACTCGATTCCATTAGAGGACACTGTGACCTTCAACCTGTTAGCAGACGGAGAAACGACAGGTATATTTCAGCTGGAATCTGAAGGGATGCGCAAAGTTCTAACCCGCTTAAAACCTTCCCGATTTGAAGATATTGTGGCAGTCAATGCCTTGTACCGTCCAGGACCAATGGAAAATATCCCACTCTTTATTGATAGAAAACACGGCGTAAAGAAAGTAGAATATCCACACCCTGATTTGGAGCCTATCCTTGAGAATACATATGGCGTCATTGTTTACCAAGAGCAAATCATGCAAATTGCTTCGAAAATGGCTGGTTTTTCACTTGGTGAAGCCGACCTTTTAAGAAGAGCGGTCGGGAAAAAGAAAAAGGAGATTCTTGATAAAGAGCGGAGTCATTTTGTCCAGGGAGCGCTAAGAAAAGGGTATGAACAAATACTAGCCAATGACATCTACGATTTAATTGTTCGTTTTGCTAATTATGGCTTTAACCGAAGCCACGCTGTTGCCTATAGTATGATTGCATACCAGTTAGCTTTTTTAAAAGCAAATTATCCGGTTTATTTTATGGCCGGCCTTCTTACATCGGCAATCGGAAATGATACGAAAATAGCTCAATACATCATGGAAACAAAACAAAAGGACATCAAGGTCCTGCCTCCATCCATCAATAATAGTGGTTACTCCTTTCAAGTAGAACAGGAAGGAATACGTTACAGCTTAGCGGCCATTAAAAGCGTAGGGGCTGCCGCCTTAAAAGAGATCTTTCAGGCAAGGAAAAAGAAAAGATTTGTAGACTTATTTGATTTTTGCATTCGGGTTTCCTCAAAAGCCATCAATCGAAAAACACTTGAGTTCCTGGTCCATTCTGGCTGCTTTGATGAATTTGGAGAGGATCGTGCCGTTCTGCTCGCTAGTTTAGATGTAGCGATGGAGCATGCACAAATATTTAAACCATCTGAAAATAACCAATTTGATTTATTTGAAGAAGAATTCATACCAAAGCCTAACTATATGCAAGTCGATCCCATAAGTCTGGAGAATAAGCTGACATTTGAAAAAGAAGCACTTGGCTTTTATTTATCGGACCATCCGGTCTCTATTTATGAAGAGCAACTCAAACATGCAGGGGCACACGCCCTTTTTGGGATCAAAAATCAAACCCAAAGGATTTCATCAGGCGTTTATATCACCTCTATGAAATCCATTCGTACCAGGAAAGGCGATTCAATGGCCTTTTTAACGGTAAGTGATGCAAGCGGCGAAATGGAAGCAGTGGCATTTCCGAATGTATACAAAAAATATTCGCATCTATTAGGGCACGGGAAATTTTTATTGATTGAAGGGAAAATAGAAGAACGTGAAGGGAAGCAGCAATTTATCATTCAACAAGTTTCAAACTTAGAAGAGTGGTTACAAACTAAAACTGTTAAACAGTCAGTCTTATATTTGAAAATAGTTGAGGATAAACAGGATGAATCTTCTCTTCAGCAATTAAATCAGCTGCTAAAAGAATATCAAGGAACAGCAGCGGTGATCTTACACTATGAAAAAAACCGGAAAACAATTAGACTGGGGTCAGAAAATAATATCAATCCTACCCCAAAATTACTGCAATTATTAAGAAATGTGCTAGGTGCAAAAAATGTTGTTTTGAAGGAATAATTCTTTACAACTTTCGAAGATATGTTATAGTGATAATGAGACAAGTGTGGTCTGACCACCAAAAAAATAGGACTACATATAGCGGGATGTTAAATAATTTTTTGTGAAAATTTGAGGGGGAACTATCTTGACTTTACGGGAAGAAGCATTACATATGCATCGAATTAATAAGGGAAAGTTAGAGTCGAAATCAAAAGTTTTAGTCCGAAATGCACATGATTTAAGTTTAGCTTATTCACCAGGTGTTGCAGAGCCATGCAAAGATATTTATGAGAAACCAGAATTGGTTTACGAATATACCATGAAAGGGAACATGGTTGCAGTTGTATCGGATGGCACCGCTGTTCTTGGACTTGGTAATATTGGACCTGAGGCAGCTCTCCCTGTTATGGAAGGTAAAGCAGTACTATTTAAAAGCTTTGCTGGTGTTGATGCTTTTCCCATCTGTTTGAACACAACTGATGTTGACAAAATTGTTGAAACTGTAAAATTACTTGAACCTACTTTTGGAGGCGTAAATCTTGAAGATATTGCTGCTCCAAATTGTTTCGTGATTGAGGAAAGATTAAAAAAGGAAGCAAATATTCCAATATTTCATGATGATCAGCATGGGACAGCAATTGTTACGGTTGCAGGTCTTGTCAATGCACTTAAGCTTATCGGCAAAAAAATGACAGAAATTAAAGTGGTCGCAAACGGTGCTGGTGCAGCGGGAATTGCCATTATTAAATTGTTATATAGTTACGGTGTTAGGGACATAATTATGTGTGATACAAAAGGCGCCATCTACGAAGGGCGTCCACAGGGTATGAATGCAGTTAAAGCTGAAGTAGCGAAATATACAAACCGAGATAACCTAACAGGCAGCCTTGCAGATGTAATTAAGGGTGCGGATGTTTTTATCGGAGTTTCAGTTGCAGGTGCACTTACAAAAGAAATGGTAGCATCAATGAATCCAGATTCTATTATTTTTGCTATGGCCAATCCGGACCCTGAAATTATGCCTGATGAGGCAAAAGCAGCAGGAGCAAAAGTGGTTGGAACAGGCCGTTCAGATTTTCCAAACCAAGTGAACAATGTTCTCGCATTCCCAGGAATTTTCCGTGGGGCACTCGATGTTCGTGCCACCCATATAAATGAAAAAATGAAAGTCGCGGCTGTAGAAGCTATTGCCAACTTAATCAGTCCAGATGAGCTGAATGCCGACTATGTCATTCCCGGACCTTTTGACCCGAGAGTTGCTCCAGATGTTGCAGCAGCAGTCGCAAAAGCAGCAATGGAAACCGGGGTTGCCCGCATTAAGGTTGATCCTGAAGAAATAAAGGAAAAAACAAAGAGGCTCGCAATTATTGGCAAAAGTGAGTGATACGTTAGTGGGAAACAATACTAAGGTATATTTAGAGATTGTTAAGCAGTTACGAGAAATGATTACAATCGATGGATTACAATCCGGAGATAAGATCCCATCTGAACGAGAGTTGTCGGAGCGCCTGAATTTCGGGCGCTCTTCCGTTAGAGAGGCACTTAGGGCATTAGAATTGCTTGGGTTAATTGAAACACGGAGGGGCGAAGGGACGTTTATTCGCGACTTTCGGGGCAATCATCTCGTCCAGCTTCTTAGTACATTTATTTTACAGGATGAAAAAGCGAAACGTGATGTATTTGAGACAAAGTGTTATATTGAGATGGACTGCCTAAGATTAGCTTTGCAAAAAATAGATAACAAAAATATAGTGAATTTGAAAGAATGGGCAAATCAAGATAACAGCGTAAATGATGATGAGTTTTTTTATCAAATTATTGAGATCGCAGATAACCATCTTTTCTCTAGAATTTGGTCTATTTTAAAAGAGTATTACCATTCGCTTGAATCAAAAAAAATCGTCAATCCTCGTCAAGACTATCTATTACTAATTGAGGCCCTGTCTGAAAAGAATGAAGTCAAAACACTATCTGCATATTACGATCTACGGAATTTGTCTGTTTTTTAACGACAAATACTAACAGATTTTGAACCCATTTTAATTTATAGTGTAGGTTAACCAAGCCCTAAGATAGGGTATTTTTATTTCAATGGTGGTCTGACCACAATGGATGTATGAAGTTTAGTATGAATAGAAAAACTTCTAAATAGTATTAATTGGAGAAACTTGCCAGAGTTATCGTAACACAAGGGAGGTTTAATTTTTGGCGCTAAAAGATCTTTTTTCAAAAAATCCTACAAAAAAGAAGAAATATGCTCAAATACCGACTGAAACTGCAAAAAATGATGTTCCCGAAGGAATTATGTCAAAGTGCCCTTCATGTAAGAAGATTATGTATACAAAAGAATTAATGAAAAATTTAAAAATATGTTTGCATTGCGGTCATCATTTTCCAATGAACTCAAAAGAACGGATTGACACTTTCATAGATGAAGGAAGTTTCGTGGAAATGAATGATAATATGATTTCAAAAAATCCATTAAACTTTCCTGACTACCTTGAAAAGCTTGAAAAAGACCGACAAAAGAGTAAATTGAACGAGGCTGTTGTCACTGGAATTGGAACAGTTAACGGTCATAAAATTGTTCTCGCCATTATGGATGCATCGTTCCGAATGGGAAGCATGGGCTCAGTTGTTGGCGAAAAAATTACGCTAGCTATTGAAAAAGCGGATGAGTTAAATGTTCCGTTTATTATTTTTACCGCATCAGGTGGAGCGAGGATGCAAGAGGGTGCCTTAAGCTTAATGCAAATGGCAAAAACAAGTGTTGCCTTAAAAAGGTTTAGTAATAATGGTGGATTAATCATTTCGATTATGACGCATCCGACAACTGGTGGTGTATCTGCGAGCTTCGCATCATTGGGAGATTTCAACCTAGCTGAACCAGGTGCGCTCATTGCATTTGCTGGACGGAGAGTTATTGAACAATCCATCCGCGAAGAATTGCCTGAGGATTTTCAAACGTCAGAGTTTCTGTTAAAACACGGTCAGTTGGATGCAATTATCGTTCGAAATGACTTAGTTGAGAAAGTCACAAACATTCTAGAAATCCATCAACCTGGAGGTGTGCTCAGATGGTAGGAGAATTAGAATTTGAACGCCCGGTCATCGAGCTGAGAAAGAAAATCACTGATTTAAAAGAGTTCACCAAAACCGCTGATGTTGACTTAAGTTCAGAAATTAGCAAATTAGAGACTAGGCTTGAAAAGCTTGAGCAGAGTATCTATGAAAACATTAAGCCTTGGGATCGGGTACAAATTGCTCGTCTTCCGAACAGGCCGACAACGCTAGATTATATTCCCTATCTGTTTGAGAATTTCTTTGAATGTCATGGCGACCGAACCTTTGCTGATGATGAGGCAATAGTGGGCGGAATTGCTAAATATAAAGGATTACCTGTAACAGTGATTGGCCATCAGCGCGGAAGAGACACGAAAGAGAATATTCGCAGAAACTTTGGAATGCCACATCCAGAAGGCTACAGAAAAGCACTTCGATTAATGAAACAAGCAGATAAATTTAATCGACCGATTATCTGTTTCATTGATACAAAGGGTGCCTATCCTGGAAAGGCAGCAGAAGAACGCGGGCAAAGTGAAGCAATTGCTCGTAATTTGTTTGAAATGGCTGGTCTTAGGGTTCCGGTGGTTTGTATAGTGATTGGTGAAGGCGGGAGTGGCGGCGCTCTTGCACTTGGAGTTGGTAATCGTATCTATATGCTGGAGAATTCAACCTACTCGGTTATTTCACCGGAGGGTGCTGCGGCAATATTATGGAAAGATGCAGCTCTGGCTAAAAATGCAGCCGAAACAATGAAAATAACCGCACCGGACTTAAAAGTACTAGGCGTCATTGACGGGATCATTCCCGAAATTAAGGGCGGTGCCCAAAGAGACGCAATCAAGCAAGCAGAAGAAATTGATAATGTACTTAAGACAGCGTTGCAGCAGCTGCTTAAGCTTTCAGAAGATGAATTAATTGCTGATCGTTACAACCGTTTCAGGACTATTGGTGAATTTGCAATTGTCAATGAATACATCGGGGTTAATTAATTTAACGTGCTCATTACGATGGGCACTTTTTTTGTTTAATTCACAAAATGTTCACCAGAAATCCATAAAAAGTTTGCTGATGACGCTTACAAGAGTGAATAAAGCGTTTCCAGTTGATAGACTATTCTGCCTATTATAAATACTAATACCAGAAGGTTGTTATAGTTATTTCTTCATGTTATTTTATAAATATTCGAGGGTTTTAAGTAAATAATAAAAGAAGTAATTTTTAATAAGATCGTAACTTTATTTTCTCTTTCAAATGAGGATATACATATTTTTTTAAATTAAAAATTGAGGTGGTAACCATGAAAAAAATAGGAGTACTTACAAGTGGTGGAGATTCCCCAGGGATGAATCCAGCCATTCGTGCTGTGGTTCGGAAAGCAATTTATCACAATCTTGAGGTTTATGGTATTTATGGTGGTTATACGGGATTAATTTCTGGAAATATTAAAAAGCTTGAACTTGGTTCTGTCGGAGATATTATTCAGCGCGGCGGGACAATGCTCCAATCGGCACGCTGCCCAGAATTTAAAACAAAAGAAGGACAGCAAAAGGGGATCGAGCAGCTAAAAGCACATGGAATTGAAGGCCTAGTGGTTATCGGTGGAGATGGTTCTTACCGTGGGGCAAAAGCGTTAACAGAACATGGCTATCCGTGCGTTGGGGTTCCGGGTACGATTGATAATGATATTCCAGGGACAGAACTTACGATTGGGTTTGACACAGCTTTAAATACAGTTATAGATTCATTAGATAAAATTCGTGACACTGCGACTTCTCATGAAAGAACTTTTATTATTGAAGTAATGGGGCGAAACGCTGGGGACATTGCTCTTTGGGCAGGACTTGCTGGCGGCGCAGAAACGATATTAATACCTGAAGAAGGCTATGACATGAATGATATCGTTGAAAAACTTCGAAAAGGGCAGGAACGCGGTAAAAAGCATAGTATTATTGTTGTTGCTGAAGGTGTGTGCAGTGGTGTTGAGCTTGGGAAGCAAGTTCAGGAGGCAACAAACTTTGATACGAGAGTTTCTGTCTTAGGTCATATTCAACGCGGCGGCTCACCAACTGCAGCTGACAGAGTTCTTGCAAGCAGATTAGGAGCAAGAGCAGTTGAGCTTCTTATTGAAGGGAAAGGCGGCCGAGCAGTAGGGATTGAAAAGAATCAGCTTGTAGATTATGACATTATTGAAGCGCTTGGCCGACACCATACTTTAGATCATGATCTTTACAAACTTTCTATGGAATTATCGATTTAAGGAATTATGAATTTAAGAAATGGCAAAATTGCTTTTCTAATACGGGAGGAAAAATAAGAATGTTACGAAAAACAAAAATCGTTTGTACGATTGGTCCAGCTAGTGAGAGCGTTGAAAAATTAACACAATTAATCAATTCGGGTATGAACGTAGCTCGATTAAATTTTTCACATGGAGATTTTGCAGAACATGGTGCACGAATCCAAAATATTCGCGAAGCATCCGGACAAACTGGCAAAATCGTTGCTATCCTATTAGATACAAAAGGTCCTGAAATTCGGACAAACAACATGGAAAACGGTGCACTTGAGCTAACGGCTGGAGAAAATATTATCGTTTCCATGACCGAAGTAGAAGGAACGCTTCAAAAGTTTTCAGTTACATATCCAGGGCTAATTGAAGATGTCCATGTAGGCTCAAAGATTCTTTTAGATGATGGCTTAATTGGCTTAGAAGTAACGAATGTGGATAAATCGGCAAATGAAATCCATACCAAAATTTTAAATAGCGGTACATTGAAAAATAAAAAAGGCGTTAACGTTCCAGGTGTATCAGTGAACCTGCCTGGAATTACAGAAAAAGATACTCAAGATATTCTTTTCGGAATTGAACAAGGTGTTGATTTTATTGCTGCCTCTTTCGTTCGACGTGCAAAGGATGTTTTAGAAATCCGTCAGTTATTAGAAGAAAATAATGCTGCACATATCCATATTATTCCTAAGATTGAAAACCAGGAAGGCGTCGATAACATTGACGAAATCTTAGAAATTTCTGATGGCTTAATGGTTGCTCGTGGAGATCTTGGCGTAGAAATTCCTGCTGAAGAGGTTCCACTTGTCCAAAAGATGTTAATTAAGAAATGTAATGCGCAGGGCAAACCAGTTATTACTGCGACTCAAATGCTTGATTCCATGCAGAGAAATCCTAGACCAACTCGTGCAGAAGCTAGTGATGTAGCGAATGCGATTTTTGATGGGACTGACGCAATTATGCTTTCTGGTGAAACTGCTGCTGGACAATATCCTGTTGAAGCAGTCCAAACGATGCACAATATTGCTTCCAGAGCAGAATCAGCTTTAGATCATAAAGAAATACTCTCAAGCCGCAGTAAAGATACAGAACATAATCTTACAGATGCGATTGGACAATCTGTTGCACATACTGCTTTAAATCTTGAAGTAAAATCAATTATTACCCCTACTGAAAGCGGCCATACTGCTAGAATGATTTCTAAATATCGTCCAAAAGCTTCCATCGTTGCGGTAACTTCCGTTGAACATGTATGCCGCCGTTTATCCCTTGTTTGGGGTGTTTACCCGCAATTTGGGAGAGTCGCTACCTCAATAGACGAAATGTTAGATATTGCCGTTGAAGAAAGCTTAAATAGCGGTATCGTTAACCGTGGTGATTTAGTTGTCATTACAGCTGGTGTGCCAGTGGGTGAAGCCGGTACAACAAACCTAATGAAAATCCATGTTGTCGGCGATATTATTACAAAAGCGCAAGGAATTGGCCGTAGGTCAGCCTTTGGGAAAGTGGTAGTTGCCCATGATGCGAAAGAAGCTTTAGAAAAAGTAAAGCAAGGTTCGATTCTTGTGACAATTGGTACGGACCGTGATATGGTGCCAGCACTTGAAAAATGTGCGGCCGTTATTACCCAAGAGGGTGGATTAACGAGCCATGCAGCAGTGGTTGGACTAAACCTAAGCATCCCAGTTGTTGTTGGGGTAGATAATGCCTTAGAATTGTTTAAAGATGGCCAAGAAATAACCGTAGATGCTACTAGTGGAGTTATCTACAACGGTCATGCTAGTGTCTTATAAGAGATAAGGAAAAAAGAAGGGGAGACCCCTTCTTTTTTTAATAACCACAAAATCATCCCCATTGGTAATATCATAAGAATAAGCCGTTTGAAAGGGGACAATCTATGCGTTATTTATTTTTATTGATCATTGTAATTCCTGCTATGGATATTGGTGTTTTACTTTTTTCAGGTAAAGCTATCGGTGTTTGGCCAACCATTGCCCTAATTTTATTAACAGGAATCATTGGGGCGTATTTAGCTAAAAGAGAGGGACTCCAGACAATTAGAAGGGTGCAGGAACAACTAAGCTACGGTCAGATTCCAGGCGAAGCTCTTTTAGATGGAATTTGTATCTTAATTGGCGGAACACTTTTATTAACGCCAGGATTTATCACTGATGTTACTGGGTTCCTATTTCTTTTCCCGCCAACCAGAAAGCCGATAAAATTTCTAATCCTCAAAGCGTGGCGAAGACGGATTAATAAAGGAAATATTAAAATCATAAAATAAGAAAAGTCAGCATCCAATTGGGGCTGACTTTTCTTATTAAGAAGTCTCAAACCTCTTTTCCTTTAATAAAAACCCATAAATCATGAAAAACATTCGCACGATACAAGGTGCTAATAATGACAAGGGTGACGGGGCCAACAATTAATCCTAAAAGACCAATCAATTTAAAACCGACAAATAACGCAATTAGTGTGGCTAATGGATCAAGTCCAATATTAGAAGAAAGGATTTTGGGCTCCATGACTTGCCGTTGAACGATGACAACAATATAAAGAACCCCTAAGCCAATGGCAAGACCTGTATTGCCTCCAATCGCCACATAAATAATCCATGGGACAAAAACAGCACCCGTACCCAGGTAAGGAATAACATCCACTACTCCTGTTACTAAAGCGATAGTAATCGCGTAATCAACACGAAGAATAAGTAGGCCAATTAGAATAATAACCGTGGTAATCGATATCAGTGTTAATTGGGCTTTAATAAAACCAAACAGCGCCTTTTTTAAATCAACAAAAACTGACCGGCTGCTTGTTTTTGCTTTCTCAGGTAAGAGTCTGCCGCCCAATGTCGATAAACGGTACCAATCCTTACTGATAAAAAAAGTAGCCAATAAGGAAAAGATTAATACGGTAGCTGCATTGGGAAGCCAAGCGATGATATTTGGGATAATACCAAATAGGTTCTGAATAAAATTGCCAACGGTTGAGCCAATTCTCGTCCCAACATTCTGTATATTTCCAATAATCGTATCCTGCTGCCCTGATTCAAGTTTATTAAACACACTTGTTAATTGATCATATATCGGAAGAATTTGAGCAGTAAAATATTTCTCTATATATTCAATTAACGTATCTAGATGTTCGGGGACTACCGTAGACAAATAATTTGCACCAGAGACAATCTCGGCTATTAGTAGTGTAATTAAAGCTGCAAATAAGGCAAAAATAAGAATAAGTGCAATAAAAACAGCTAATACACGAGGCATTCTAGCCTTTTTTTCAAAAATATCTACAAGTGGATTAATCATAAACGCAATAATTAGTCCAATTAAAAATGGATAGGTCACTTTTGACAGAAAGTAAAAAGAGTAAAGCGCCAAAACAATAGCACCTATTACAATTAAGAATCGTATTGTCCGGTATAAGTACTTTAGATTCAAAGACAAACCTCCTTTATATGTATGTTTGGTAGTTCTAGTTTAACATTTTATGAAATAAACTGCATAACTTTTCCAGGTAAATATAATAGTCTTAAAAATATTACGAACATTTTATTTGAAGGATTCGCAAGGAGATTGAACAGAAACTTATTGTAATCATTAATTTCATGCTTTAGCAGGTATTATGTTACGATAATTTGGATATGGGATGGTGAGAACATGCTAAATGAGTCATTTTTATTTTTACTATTATTGCTCGTTATTGGTTTTATTGCGAAAAACAGTTCCTTACTGGTTGCCATTGCAGTGCTCATTACCTTAAAGGTAGTAGGATTGGATACAAAGGCATTCTCATTTATACAGTCCAAAGGTATTAATTGGGGTGTCACAATTATTACAATTGCGGTATTAGTCCCGATTGCAAGTGGAGAAATTGGTTTTAAAGACTTAACAGGAGCATTTAAATCATCATATGCTTGGATTGCCCTGATCTCGGGCATGATTGTCGCTATGCTGGCAAAAGGAGGGGTTAAGTTACTAGCAGATGATCCACAGATTACAACAGCACTAATTCTTGGCACTATTTTATCTGTGTCAATTTTTAAAGGGGTCGCAGTTGGCCCTCTAATTGGAGCTGGAATTGCCTATACAGCAATGAGAATTTTTAGTTTTTTTACCTAGATTTTTTGTAAAATAATATTTTTTTGCATTTTTCGGTTCCTTTTCATTCACAAAAATCTGATAATTGTTTATAATAGGCTTGTAAGCGTATCCTTTTTTACATAAACCACATAGATGTGCTGAATTGTTTATAAATCAATTTGTGCCTCTAAAAGGAATCTCATTTTAACTATTTGCTTTTTACCCGAGCAATCGCTCAGTCAATTTAAAGGATGGAATAAAGGGAATAATTTTTTAAAAAGGTGTGGGGAAATTTAGAATGTGAAGGAGAGATATACTATGACAGTAACACGCGGTTTAGAAGGGGTAGTGGCAACAACTTCCTCAATCAGTTCAATTATTGATGACACGCTAACATATGTTGGCTATGACATTGATGATCTAGCTGTGAATGCTAGTTTTGAAGAGGTAATTTATTTATTATGGCACTTAAAGCTTCCAAATGCAGAGCAGTTAACAGAATTGAAAAAACAACTTTCTGAGAATGCAGCACTTCCACAGGAAGTAATTGAGCATTTTAAAATGTACCCAATCCAAAAGGTCCACCCAATGGCAGCCCTTCGTTCAGCCGTTTCCCTTTTAGGTTTATATGACGAAGAAGCTGATTTAATGGACACAGAATCAAATTACCGAAAAGCAATTCGCCTTCAAGCAAAAATGCCAGCCATTGTTGCAACATTTGCACGTGTTAGAAAAGGACTTGAGCCAATTCCTCCTAAAAAGGAATTAAGCTTTGCAGCGAATTTCTTATACATGCTAACTGGCAAGGAACCAGAACCAATTGCTGAAGAAGCAATAAATAAAGCGCTCGTATTACATGCGGACCATGAATTGAATGCATCTACATTCACAGCACGTGTTTGTGTAGCTACGTTATCAGATGTTTATTCTGGAGTAACTGCCGCAATTGGAGCCCTAAAAGGACCACTACACGGTGGGGCAAATGAAGCTGTAATGAAAATGCTAAAAGAAATTGGCACGCTTGAAAATGTAGAGCCATTCGTCCGTGGTAAACTTGAGAAGAAAGAAAAAATCATGGGCTTTGGCCACCGTGTATATCGACAAGGTGACCCACGTGCCAAGCACTTAAGAGCAATGTCTAAAAAGTTAACTGAACTAACGGGCGAACCACATTGGTATGATATGTCTGAAAAAATTGAAAGCATTGTCACAGGTGAAAAGAATTTGCCACCTAACGTGGATTTCTATTCAGCCTCTGTTTATCACAGTTTAGGGATTGATCATGACTTAATGACACCAATCTTTGCTGTCAGCAGGGTATCAGGATGGCTTGCACATATTCTTGAACAATATGAGAACAACCGGTTAATTCGACCGCGTGCAGATTATATTGGTCCAGGAATGCAAAAATATGTTCCAATCGAGCAACGAGGCTAATATTTTACTTTTGTTAGAATAATTGGTCTAATAGATATGTATGAAAAGGTTAGAGACTAACCTCTCTAACCTTTGATAAGACAAAGGGTGTAAGTTTTTTAGTTTTCTTTTACATAATAGGAGGGTGAATCAACTATGTCAGGCGAAAAAATCACGGTTACAAACGGAGTATTAAATGTACCAAATAATCCAATTATCCCATTTATTGAAGGTGACGGTATCGGTCCAGATATTTGGGCAGCTTCCGAGCGAGTTTTAAATGCAGCAGTTGAAAAAGCCTATAAAGGCGAGCGTAAATTGATTTGGAAAGAAGTTTTAGCTGGAGAAAAGGCATTTAACAAAACAGGTGAATGGCTTCCAAGTGAAACGCTTGACGTGATCAGAGAGTATTTAATTGCCATTAAAGGTCCATTAACCACTCCTGTTGGCGGAGGAATTCGTTCATTAAATGTTGCTCTTAGACAAGAATTAGATTTGTTTGTCTGCTTACGTCCAGTTAGATGGTTCGAAGGTGTTCCTTCCCCTGTTAAGCGCCCACAAGATACGGATATGGTTATTTTCCGTGAAAACACTGAAGATATTTATGCGGGTATTGAATATGAAAAAGGTACTGAAGCAGTTAAAAAGGTTATTGACTTCCTACAAAACGAAATGGGTGTTAAGAAAATCAGATTCCCTGAAACTTCAGGTATCGGTATTAAACCAGTTTCGGAAGAAGGAACAAGCCGTCTAGTACGTGCAGCGATCAATTATGCTATTAAAGAAGGCCGTAAATCCGTTACACTCGTGCATAAAGGAAATATCATGAAATTCACTGAAGGCGCGTTTAAAAACTGGGGTTATGAGCTTGCTGAGAAGGAATTCGGCGACAAAGTATTTACATGGTTACAGTATGACCGCATTAAAGCGGAACAAGGTTCTGAAGCTGCTAATAAGGCTCAGACTGATGCAGAAGCTTCAGGCAAAATCATCGTAAAAGATGCTATTGCTGATATCTTCTTACAGCAAATCCTTACACGTCCACGTGAGTTTGATGTGGTTGCAACAATGAACTTGAACGGAGATTTCATTTCTGATGCACTTGCAGCGCAAGTAGGCGGTATTGGTATTGCTCCAGGCGCCAACATCAACTATGAAACAGGACATGCAATTTTTGAAGCAACACATGGTACTGCACCTAAGTATGCGGGTCTTGATAAAGTAAACCCTTCTTCTGTCATTTTATCAGGAGTGTTATTACTTGAGCACTTAGGCTGGAATGAAGCGGCTACAATGGTTATTAAATCTGTTGAAAAAACAATTGCTTCTAAAGTTGTAACTTATGATTTTGCTCGTTTAATGGACGGAGCAACTGAAGTAAAAACTTCTGAATTCGGTGACGAGCTAATTAAGAACATGGAATAAGAAGGGAAAGTAAAGAGCAGATGAGGGCTGTTAATAAAAATAGTCCTTTCTGCCTTTTCTAGATTCAAGTGAAACATTAAAAAGTTCAAGGGGGAGAATTAAAATGTCATTAAAACGTAAAAAGGTATCTGTTATCGGCGGCGGATTTACAGGAGCAACCACTGCATTTTTACTGGCACAAAAGGAACTTGGCGATGTAGTTCTAGTTGATATCCCACAAATGGAAAACCCAACAAAAGGTAAAGCGTTAGATATGCTTGAAGCGAGTCCAGTACAAGGTTTTGATTCTAATATTACAGGTACTTCAAATTATGAAGATACTCGTGATTCTGATATTGTCGTTATCACTGCTGGTATTGCCCGTAAACCTGGAATGAGCCGCGATGATTTAGTCCAGACAAACCAAAAGGTAATGAGAAGTGTTACACAGGAGATTGTAAAGTATTCTCCAAACTGTACGATTCTTGTTCTAACCAACCCAGTAGATGCAATGACATATACTGTATTTAAAGAATCAGGATTCCCTAAAAACCGTGTAATTGGTCAATCTGGGGTTCTAGATAGTGCTCGTTTCCGCACATTTGTTGCTCAAGAATTAAATCTTTCTGTTAAAGACATTACAGGATTTGTATTGGGTGGACATGGAGATGACATGGTTCCTCTTGTACGCTACTCCTATGCTGGTGGTATTCCATTAGAAACATTAATTCCTAAAGACCGTCTAGAAGCAATTGTAGAACGCACAAGAAAAGGCGGCGGTGAAATTGTAAACCTTCTAGGTAATGGAAGTGCTTATTATGCGCCTGCAGCTTCTTTAGTAGAAATGTGTGAAGCAATCCTCAAAGATCAACGTCGAGTGATTCCTTCCATTGCTTATCTTGAAGGCGAATTTGGTTACGATGGCATTTACCTCGGAGTACCAACGATCCTTGGTGCAAATGGTATTGAAAAAATAATTGAGCTTGAGTTAACGGCTGACGAAAAAGCAGCATTAGATAAATCAGCGGAATCCGTTCGCAATGTAATGCAAGTATTAGCATAAAATATTATAATAGAGAAATTCGGGGCTGCAAGGATTTCCCCGAATTTCTTTGCATTCAAATGAAATCGTTTACAACAGGGGTGGAGTTATATGCTTTTAGGTAAAAAAAGAAAGTTAGGCAGAAGGATTGAAGAAATTACTGTCGGTGAAAAATTGTCTATGTCTGAAAAGATAGAAGACAAGGATATCCTTCTTTATTTAGGATTAACAGACGATGCCAACCCTCTCTATATTCAACATGATTATGCTTCACAGACTCCTTTTGAAAAACCAATCGTTCCTAGCATTATGCTTACGGGAATGATAACCTCTGCCATCTCAAAATATTTACCCGGTCCTGGGAGCCATATCTTAAGCCAAGAAATTGAGTTTCCTAAGCCGGTATATCATTATGGAACCGTCGAGTTTTTGTTTGAAGTGATTGAGGTTGTAAGAGATGAGCATACCATTGTAATCAGTGTCATTGGAATGAATGAAAAAAATGAAACTGTCATACTGGGAAGGGTTAAAGTTTGTCCTCCACATCGTTTGGAGGAAATACATGGTAGGACTCTGGATAATTTTTAATAAAGTTGATAAGGATCCAGTATTTTTACTGAAATGATGCTGGAAAACTGGATCACTAAGTAATACCTGTGTTCAATAGTGGTCCATGAGGACAAAAAAGGTTTGGAAAGAGCTAAAGTTGTCCTCATGAGGGGTTCATGAGGACAAAAAATGTAAGAGAAGAGCTAAAATTTTTCTCATGAGGAGTTCATGAGGACAAAAACCGCAAGAGAAGAGCTAAAGTTGTCCTCATGAGGGGTTCATGAGGACAAAAACCGCAAGAGAAGAGCCAAAGTTGTCCTCATGAGTTGTAATTAATTAAAAAAACATAACCCTAAAGGAAAACTAGTGGGTCTAGTCGCTTACATTCATTTATCAACATAGTAAGAAAACCTACCTTGCCCCATTCTTTTATAATATCTTGTTAATATCCTATTGATTTTCTTTTTAGACACAACCTCCCCACACCAATCATAAACACAATTGGTGGAAATCTTCTTTTCCGGAAATAGTAGTTTAATTTCCCCCATGCTGCACAAAACCGCCGACTCTATCCCTTCCTGGTGCCCACATTGGTTACACGCTAAATGCTTTCCATTTACAAAAAGTGAAAATGAATTACATTTCGCACAAGTAACCCCCTTTCTTAGATGCTCATACTTATAAGGTGGTAGCCTCTTATAAGGTGATTCAACTTGATGTAAGGAAATAAGCTTGTCAGCTAGCTTCTTATGCCGACTAGTTAGTTTTGAGCGCTGCATATCTAATTTTTTCATGAATCGATGTAGTTGTGAATGATAAACAATGGGTTCGTTTAGGGGCGCTTGATATAATGTAAACTCGGGGTTAATAAACACAACGGTTCCCTCAATGGGGATATTATATCCTAGATTTTGCAGTAACTGGCGGAGCATGAATTTGGTGCGTTTCAATTGGTCTAGTGGATTTTTATAATCTTTACCGGAAATCCTCTCAAGCCTGTCAGGTTTGAAAATGAAGTCGCCTTCATAATTTTTTACCTCAAAAGGGTAAATCGTTTCTTGAAAAATAATAGTGGTATCAATTTGGAATTTAGAATTGTTAACCTCAAGCAGCAGATCGTTTAAAATGAAGCACTCACATCCATATTCCACTCCCTTTCATAGTTAATTTTATAAAAAATTATGGCGAAATTTGACACCAAAAGTGGATATTTTGTTAATTATTTTAAAAAAATTCAAACTCATTTCGATGGGTATGTGAACATCCTTTAATGTTAAATTTTTGTAAAACTAGATAATATGTAATGTTTATTATTATAATGGAAGTAACTAATTTAGTGGGGGATATTATGAAAAATAAAATACTTGTTGTCGATGATGAACAGTCAATTGTTACTTTGCTTCAATATAATTTGGAGCAGGCCGGGTATGAAGTGATCACTGCAATGGATGGTGAAGAGGGGAAACATCTTGCAGAGACACAAGGCCCTGATATCATTGTATTAGACCTCATGTTACCGAAGTTGGATGGAATGGAAGTATGTAAGCAGCTCCGTCAAAAGAGTATAATGACACCAATTTTAATGTTAACTGCAAAAGATGATGAGCTCGATAAAATATTAGGTTTAGAGCTTGGTGCAGATGATTATATGGTGAAGCCCTTTAGTCCTAGAGAAGTGATCGCTCGCGTGAAAGCAATTCTTAGGAGGACACAAGTCCAAACGGAGGCAATTGACGTAAGTGAAAAAGAGACAGGGCAACTAGTGATCGCTAATTTAAGAATCGATCCTGAAAAATATGAGGCTTATTTTAACGACCAACTTTTGGAGTTAACCTTAAAGGAATTTGAATTACTTCTCTATCTCGCGCAAAATAAAGGCCGCGTCTTGACTCGTGATCAATTACTTAGTGCTGTTTGGAATTATGACTTTGCTGGAGATACTAGAATTGTGGATGTACACATATCACATTTAAGAGAGAAAGTTGAAGTGGATACGAAAAAGCCGGCCTATATTAAAACGTTACGGGGCTTGGGCTATAAATTGGAGGAGCCGAAAGGAGAATGACCAAATACCGAAAAGGTCTGCTAATTACACTAATCTTATTGATTATGGCGGTTTTAGTTGGATTAGGAATATTGCTGGGCCAATTTTTTAAAAGCTATTACTTAGAGTCTCTAAATGAACATTTTAAAGTTGAAATCTTTTGGGTCCTTTCTATCTGTCTAGGGATTGCAATAATAATAATTATTTTTCTATCCATTAGAATCACCTCAAAGTATACAAAACCAATTGAAGCTGCCACAAATGTAGCGATTGAACTGGCAAACGGAAACTACCGGGCACGAACAAAAGTAGATCGATTGGATGAAACCGGCATGCTTGGGTCATCGATCAATATGCTGGCCGAAAACCTCCAAGAACTTGTTAAAGCACAAGAAATGCAACAGGACCGGTTAAGTGCTTTAATTGAAAATATGGGAGCAGGATTAATCTTAATAGACAGTCGCGGTTACATTAATCTCATTAATAAAGGGTTTATTGATATTTTTCAGGTGAATCCAACTGATTATTTAAATAAACTCTACTATGAAGTGATTGAATATGAAGAAATTTGTCATTTAGTAGCAGAGGTTTTTCGGACTGAAAAGAAGGTTAGTGAACAATTACTTGTGCCTTTCTTGATCGAACGAAGGTATTTTGTTGTGTATGGTGTCCCGATAATTGGAACAAATAATGTTTGGAAAGGGGTACTGCTTGTTTTTCATGATATCACCGAAATAAAAAAACTCGAGCAAATGCGGAAGGATTTTGTCGCCAATGTTTCGCATGAATTAAAAACCCCAGTAACTTCTATTAAAGGATTTACTGAAACATTGCTGGACGGTGCCATGAACAATAAAGAAACATTAGAAGCGTTTCTTTCGATCATTTTAAAAGAGAGTGATCGCCTGCAAACACTTATACAAGACCTGTTAGAGCTTTCAAAAATAGAGCAGCAAGGCTTCAGATTAAACATTCAAGAAATAGATTTGCATATGTTATTAAAAGAAGTAATCACGATTCTTACAGGAAAAGCAGAAGCAAAGAATATCAAACTTGAACTTTACAGCAAGCAAAATCAAGTGTTAATCAATGGCGATTCGGACCGTTTAAAACAAGTATTTATCAATTTAATCGGCAACGCAATTAATTATACCCCGCCAGAAGGGGACGTGAAAATTATCCTTCTCAAACATGGTGAGAACGTACGGATCCATGTAAAAGACTCAGGGGTAGGAATTAGTAAAGAAGAGATTCCACGTATTTTTGAACGATTTTACCGAGTGGACCGTGCCAGAAGTCGTAACTCGGGTGGGACAGGCCTTGGATTAGCAATCGTAAAACACTTAATAGAAGCGCATCATGGTAACATAAGTGTTAGAAGTAATTTGGGTGAAGGAAGCGACTTTATTATTGAACTACATAAATATTTGATGTGATTTTTGGAAGGTGGATATAAATGGAAAAAAAGAAACTTGTCCTGATTGACGGTAATAGTATTGCTTACCGAGCATTTTTTGCATTACCCCTGCTTAATAACGATAAAGGAATCCACACGAATGCGGTATATGGCTTTACGATGATGTTGATGAAAATTCTTGAAGATGAAAAGCCAACACATATACTTGTCGCATTTGATGCTGGAAAAACTACTTTTCGCCATAAAACCTTTAGTGAGTATAAAGGTGGAAGGCAAAAAACCCCACCCGAACTATCCGAACAATTTCCGTTTATCCGTGACCTTCTTGATGCTTATGGGATTTCCAGATATGAGCTTGAAAATTATGAGGCCGATGATATCATAGGTACCCTTTCATTAACTGCAGAAAAGGATGGGTACGAAGTAAAAGTGATTTCAGGAGACAAAGATTTAACCCAACTCTCTTCCGCCACTACAACCGTCGGAATTACTCGAAAAGGAATTACGGATATTGAAGAATATACCCCTGAACATGTAGCTGAAAAATATGGACTAACACCAGAACAAATCATTGATATGAAAGGGCTAATGGGGGACCCTTCCGATAATATTCCTGGTGTTCCTGGGGTAGGTGAAAAGACAGCGATCAAATTGTTGAAGGAGTTTTCAACCCTCGAAAATTTATTAAACTCCGTTGAACAAGTAACTGGAAACAAGTTGAAAGAGAAGCTAGAAGAATTTAAGAACCAAGCATTAATGAGTAAAGAACTTGCTACGATTGAAAGACAAGCACCTGTCGAAGTGGATTTAGAAAACGTCGCATACGAGGGCTTTACGCGGGAAAAATTAGTAGCCTTATTTAAAGAATTAGGCTTTCATTCATTATTGGGCAAGCTTGGAGAAGGTCCAGATACTATTGAAGAGCAGGAACTTGAAGATATTGATTTTCAAATTCCAACTGAAATAACAGAAGAACTGTTTGCAGACACTAATTATTTTTACGTTGAAATGCTGGATGATAATTATCATTATGCAGAGATTATCGGTTTCTCTCTTGTCAATGAAATAGGACATTTCTACTTGCCAACTGACTTGGTATTACAGTCAGAAGCTTTTAAAAAATGGGCGGAAGATGAGAGTAAAACGAAAATAGTTTATGATGCCAAGCGATCTGAAGTTTCATTAAGAAGACATGATATTCATCTAAAAGGGGCCAATTTTGATATTCTAATGGCTTCCTATATCATAAATCCTTCAGAAAACATTGAAGACCTCGCTGCAATAACGAAAAGATTCGATCTACATAATATTCAATCTGATGAATCGTTTTATGGGAAAGGGGCGAAACGAAAAGTCCCCGAAGTGTCTAAGCTCGCTGAACATCTAGTTCGGAAAAGCCTTGCAATGTCTGATATTAAAGAAAAACTAGAAGATGAATTACGAAAAAATGAACAATATGAATTATTTACTGAGCTTGAAATGCCTTTATCGCTGATTTTGGCTGATATGGAATCGTGCGGGATCAAGGTGGAACAGGAACGTCTTCAGGCAATGGGTAAGGAGCTAAATGATAGACTCGTCGAGATTGAAGAGAAGATTTGTGAATTAGCAGGTGAAAAGTTTAATATCAATTCACCGAAGCAACTAGGTGTAATTTTATTTGAAAAATTAAACCTTCCTTCGCTTAAGAAAACGAAAACAGGTCATTCAACTTCAGCAGATGTATTGGAAAAATTAGCAGAAGATCATGAAATCATCGAGCATATTCTTCTATACAGACAATTAGGTAAGCTTCAATCCACCTATATAGAAGGATTACTGAAGGTTATTAATCCTAAAACGGGAAAAGTCCATACCAGGTATCAACAAACTTTAACTGCGACTGGCAGATTAAGTTCAATTGATCCTAATTTGCAAAATATACCGATTCGCCTTGAAGAGGGACGTAAAATCCGCCAAGCCTTTGTTCCATCAGAGGAAGGCTGGATCATTTTTGCAGCCGACTATTCACAGATCGAACTGCGTGTCCTTGCGGATATTGCTGGTGATGAAAAGCTGATTCAGGCCTTCAAAGAAGATATGGATATTCATACAAAAACAGCAATGGAAGTTTTTCATGTCAATAAAGATGAGGTAACTTCCAATATGAGGCGTCAGGCCAAGGCTGTTAACTTTGGAATTGTTTATGGAATCAGTGATTATGGTCTGTCCCAATCCTTAGGAATTACAAGGAAGGAAGCTGGTCAATTCATTAATCGTTATCTAGATACCTATCCAGGTGTCAAAGAATACATGGATGATATTATTCACTCGGCAAAACAAAAGGGCTATGTCTCCACTTTGATGCAGCGAAGAAGATACCTTCCTGAAATTACAGCTCGTAATTTTAACATCAGAAGCTTTGCAGAAAGGACAGCCATGAATACACCAATTCAGGGCAGTGCCGCTGATATCATAAAAAAAGCAATGATTGATATGGACGATGCTTTAAAGGACAAGGGTTTAAAGACGCGCCTCTTACTTCAAGTGCACGATGAATTGATATTTGAAGCACCTGAGGACGAATTGGAAATTTTAAAGAAGTTAGTCCCAGGCGTGATGGAAAATGCCCTCGAATTAAAGGTGCCGTTGAAAGTGGACTATGCCTATGGACCAACATGGTTTGACGCCAAATAAAAGGGGGACCCCTCAGCAATGCCGGAGCTTCCAGAAGTAGAAACCATAAGGAAAACGTTAAAAAGATTAGTTTTCAATAAAACCATCAAAGATATAACCGTCTTTTGGCCAAAAATCATTAAAAGCCCACTTGAAGTGGAACAATTTGTTGATGCTTTAGCAGGGGAGACCATTGTTGATGTAGGCAGAAGAGGGAAATTTTTAATCATTTATACGGATCATTTCGCGTTAGTATCGCATTTGAGAATGGAGGGAAAGTACGGGCTTTATCCAAAGGAAGAACCCTTTGATAAACATACACATGTACTCTTTCACTTTACAGATGGAACAGAATTAAGGTATAGGGACGTTCGGAAATTTGGAACGATGCACTTATACAAAAAAGGGGACGAATTCTTAACGGAACCGCTCATAGGGCTTGGTCCTGAACCTTTTTCAGAGGAATTTACGGTAGAGTACTTGACTAAGAAGGTTGAAAAAACGAATCGAAAAATTAAAACAGCTCTATTGGACCAAAAACTTTTTGTGGGGCTCGGTAATATCTATGTGGATGAGGCACTTTTTCGGGCAGGTATACACCCAGAACGTATTGCTAATACATTAAATAAAAATGAACTTGCCCTACTTCACCGTGAAATTGTTGCGACCTTAAGCGAAGCCGTCAAAAAGGGCGGAAGTACGATCCGCTCATATGTTAACTCCCAAGGGGAAATAGGTATGTTTCAGCTTGAATTATACGCTTATGGTCGTAAAGGGGAAGAGTGTAAACGATGTGGAACACCATTAGAAAAAACGACCGTAGGGGGCAGAGGGACCCATTACTGCCCGCAGTGCCAAAAGATTTAAGTGGGAAAAAAAGTAGAAAAAGTGAGAATTGAATAATATTAACCTTTGATAGGCTCCTGCCATATACTATCGTAATGATTTTGGAGGAAGGAGCCCTAGACATCATGGTTCAGTTGTTCTCACTTCTCATACTTGCTTTTGCTCTCAGCCTTGATAGCTTTAGCGTGGGTTTTACCTATGGACTAAGGAAAATGGTCATGCCGATCCGATCAGTGATTATTATTGCAAGTTGCTCGGCTATTTCTTTAATGATTGCCGTGTCAATTGGGCATGGACTTGAAAAAGTTCTATCTCCAAGTATTACGGCAAGCCTAGGGGGAATCATTCTAATTGCTCTTGGTGCATGGGTTTTGTTTCAATATTTCAAACCAGAAAAGGAAAAAGACGTACTAGAACATGAAAAAACAATCGTAAATTTTGAAATTAAATCCCTAGGATTAGCCATCAACATCTTGAAAAAGCCGATGTCGGCTGACTTTGACCAATCGGGTACGATTACGGGGATCGAAGCTTTAATGTTAGGCTTTGCTTTGTCGCTAGATGCCTTTGGAGCCGGGATTGGTGCAGCGATGCTTGGTTTCTCTCCTTTTTATTTAGCATTTACTGTCGCGATTATGAGCTCATTATTTGTTCTATTAGGGATAAAAAGCGGAACTTTTTTTCATAAGTTTGATTGGATCCAAAAGTTCACGTTTTTGCCAGGGATTTTATTAATCATAATTGGAATATGGAAGTTATGAATCTAGAAAGGAAAAGATCATGTCATTAGTTATCGGTTTAACAGGCGGAATCGCCAGTGGAAAAAGCACAGTCTCAAACTTTTTCAAAGAAATGGATATCACTGTAGTCGATGCTGATATAGAATCACGCCTAGCGGTAATGCAAGGTGAATCCGCTTATTTTAAGATTATTGAAGAGTTTGGCCGTGATATTTTATTGGAAGATGATGAAATTGACAGGCAAAAGCTTGGCGCAATTATTTTCCACCACGCTGAAAAACGGCAAATTTTAAACGAAATCGTCCACCCTGAGGTTAGAAAAAGAATGAGGGATCAAGTCGATCAGGCAATAAAAAACAGTAAAGAAGTGGTTGTTCTTGATATCCCTTTATTATTTGAAAGTAAACTTTCGTATATGGTGGATAAAACGTTACTTGTTTATGTTGACGATGAAACACAATTAAAAAGATTAATCGAGAGAAATAATCTATCAGCTGAGGATGCCGAAGCAAGGATTCGTTCTCAGATGCCCCTGTCTGAAAAAATAAAGCTTGCGGATGCTGTAATTGATAATAATGGTTCGATCGCAGATACAAAAAAACAACTTCTTGAATGTTTAGCCCAGTTTGGCATCGATATAAATAATCATAAGTAATGGGAGAGAAGGGCAACCTTCTCTTTTTTTCTGTTTCTAAGTTGCCTGAATTATAAAACATTTTAAAAATCCGCATTTTATTCATCACAATTAAACCTAAATATGTTATACTAATTACAACAATACAAGTATTAAGTATGACATTAATACAAAAAGGGGATGTAAAATGAAGACGAGAGTTGCAATAAACGGATTTGGGAGAATTGGCAGGATGGTTTTTAGAAAAGCGATCCTTGAAAATAAGCTTGAGGTTGTTGCCATAAATGCAAGCTATCCAGCGGAAACTTTAGCACATTTACTTAAATATGATACAAATCATGGACCATTTCAGGGAGAAGTTATCCCTTTAGATGATGAGTTAATCGTCAATGGCAAAAGAATTAAACTATTAAGCAGTCGTAATCCAGAGGAGCTTCCCTGGAGAGAGTTTGGTATTGATATTGTTATAGAGGCGACAGGAAAGTTTAATGCTCGTGAAGCGGCTGCACTGCACTTAGAAGCAGGAGCCAGGAAAGTGATCTTAACTGCACCAGGGA
The DNA here is from genome assembly GCF_051842875.1 of Neobacillus sp. C211. Taxonomy (NCBI): domain Bacteria; kingdom Bacillati; phylum Bacillota; class Bacilli; order Caryophanales; family Bacillaceae; genus Neobacillus; species Neobacillus sp. C211. The sequence continues at coordinate 184,192 of NZ_JBPXRO010000005.1, read as the reverse complement.
AAAATGAGGATGTCACAATTGTAATGGGTGTTAATGAAGAAATGCTTGATATCAATCATCATGACATTATCTCAAATGCATCATGTACCACCAACTGCCTTGCACCTGTTGCAAAGGTGTTAGATGAAAAATTTGGCATTGAAAGCGGATTAATGACAACGATTCATGCCTATACAAATGATCAAAAAAATATCGATAACCCTCATAAAGATTTACGAAGGGCTCGTGCATGTGGACAATCTATCATACCAACAACAACAGGAGCGGCCAAGGCAATTTCACTTGTATTACCGCACTTAAAAGGTAAATTACATGGGATGTCACTTCGTGTGCCAACACCAAACGTTTCACTTGTTGACTTAGTAGTTGATCTTAATCAAGATGTGACCCTTGATGATGTCAATAACGCATTTATTGAAGCGGCAAATGGCCCATTAAAAGGCATTTTAGATTTGACGATGGAACCATTAGTATCCGTTGACTTTAATACTAATGAACATTCTGCCATCATTGATGGTCTTTCCACAATGGTGATGGGAACAAGAAAAGTAAAGGTTTTAGCATGGTATGATAATGAGTGGGGGTATTCTTCACGTGTCGTGGATCTCACCATGTATGTTGCAGAGGAAATAGCAAAATCATCACAAATAAAGGTTGGATAAAATGCTGTCGATAGACAGCATTTTTTTTGCCTTTCTTGAGCCATTTGGGTGTTTTTTGCATAAAATAGCTTTGATTTAGTGTTTTTTTATCGAATGAAAAATGGAACATGCCCATTAACCTTGTTACAAAATTAACATATAAAGTTTTTTATATTGATAGGTTGCAAAAAAAATATAAACAAAGTATACTAGTCATCGTGAACTTCTTGAAATCAGGTAGCTATTAATTACTTAAAGGGTTAGGACCTCTCTGGACTAACTTTCCCCCGTGGTAGTTACTCGGATACCGTCAATAACAGGATTTCAAGAAAGAACATAAAAGGTTAGAGGGGGAAAAATGAATATGGAAACAATGGGACGTCACGTAATCTCTGAGCTTTGGGGATGCGACTTTGAAAAATTAAATGATATGAATTTTATTGAAACAACTTTTGTTGAAGCAGCTCTTAGATCAGGTGCGGAAATCCGTGAAGTAGCATTTCATAAATTTGCCCCACAAGGTGTAAGTGGTGTGGTTATTATCTCTGAATCACATCTTACCATTCACAGCTTCCCTGAACATGGATATGCTAGCATAGATGTATACACTTGCGGCGATTTGAATCCTAATGTTGCGGCCGATTATATTGCTGAGGCATTAAATGCACAAACACGTGAAAATATTGAAATTCCGCGTGGCATGGGTCCTGTTCATGTAAAACAGGCAAAGGTTTTATAATCACTATAAAAATAATCAACGTAGAGGTGTATTTATACATACACCTCTTTTTATATTTTCTAGACTAATGTTGTACAATAAGAACAAAGCTACATCATGGGAGGAATAGTATGGCTATGTTAGGTAACCTATTTGTTCGTTTTAAAAAGCAAATTGAGACTTCAGATCAGATTAAGGATGATTCCTTAAAAACGCATTATTATAAGGCGATGTTTAATCAATTATTTGCATCTGTTGAAAAGTTATTCCATGAAGATGCTGATTGCCGGGTCACCACGGTTTCTAAAGAACATGGAGAAATTGCTGTTGAAATCAGTAAACCCATCCCCTGCTTTCTAATTGTTACAATTGTGGGAGTAAAGCCAATGGAAACAGCGGTAGACTTTAATATTTCATCTGAAAAATTTTCCTTACTCGGCACCTATCCCGATTTAAAAAAGCGGATTAATTCTTATTACGAGCGAATTAATCAATTACATACCTTTATAGGAATAAAAAACTCCTAGTACTACTACTTGTATAAAGATAGTCTTTTTTATAAGATGAAAGTAAGCGTTTTTGTTCGGGAGTAAAGTGTAGATTTGGAGTTGATTACAATGAAATGCCCATCTTGTCAAAATTATGGTACACGCGTCCTCGACTCTCGCCCAGTTGATGAAGGTCGAGCAACACGGAGGAGACGCGAATGTGAAGAATGTGGGTATCGTTTTACTACGTTTGAGAAGATTGAAGAGATTCCACTGATTGTAGTCAAGAAAGAAGGGACCCGAGAAGAGTTTAGCCGTGATAAAATATTACGTGGCTTGATTAAGGCATGTGAGAAGCGGCCGGTAGCCTTAAAGGAATTAGAAGATATAACGCATGGTGTTGAAAAGGATCTACGGAGTCAGGGGATTTCTGAAATAAAAAGTGAAGCAGTCGGTGAAATGGTCATGGACAGGCTGGCACACGTGGACGAAGTCGCCTATGTACGGTTTGCATCCGTTTACCGTCAGTTTAAAGATATTAATGTTTTTATTGATGAATTAAAAGAATTAATCAAAAAAGAAAAATCTTAAGAGCTAAAGAGTTTTTGGCTCTTTTTGATTTTATAACAAGAAAGGTTGGAGTGATATGGTGCAGCATTGGCAGGAAATTCTCCCTATCGACCGTTATATAGTTGCGGCTGATGGGCTGCTGCATGAGTATGACCGTAAAGTGCTGACGTTTTTATATCAGCCCTTGATTGGGTCAACTTGCTTTAGTTTGTATATGACGCTCTGGGCGGAGTTAGAGGAAAATCGGCTCTGGTCTGAGTCTTCCACTCATCATTTATTGATGAATCTCTTAGAGATGAACTTAAAGGATATTTACGAAGCCAGATTGAAGCTAGAAGGCATTGGTTTATTAAAGACTCGTGTCAAAACAGATGAAGGGGGACGGTCCTTCATCTATGAACTGCATCCACCTTTAAGTCCTGAGCAATTCTTTTTAGATGGGATGTTAAATATTTATCTTTATCGAAAAATTGGAAAAAACCATTTCTCTCGTCTGAAGCGCTTTTTTAGTGATCAACAAAAGCCAAGGGAAGACGAGTATGTAGATGTTACGAGAGCCTTTCAGGACGTGTTTGCATCAGCAGCCCCTGGCAGTATGCAATATATTCAAGCCCTTTCCGAAGAATTACAAGAGGAAGAAAATCAACAGTTTATCGGTCGAAATGAGCCGAGTCCGATCCAAATTGGTGTGGACACGTTTGATTTTGATTTGTTAACTGCAGGGCTGAATGAATCACTTGTTCCCAAAAAAGCGCTAACGCCAAAAGTAAAAAGTGTAATTAGTAATCTTGCATTTCTGTACCAAATTGATGCAATCGAAATGAAAAATTTCATCTTAGGTGCTATTAATGAGCATGAAGAAATTGATATAGAGGACTTGAGAAAGGGGGCTCGTGATTGGTATCAATTTGTCAATTACGACCAACTTCCTAGTCTTATTAACCGAACACAACCAATTGTTCATCAAACTCAAATCACCGAACCTAAAACACAGGAAGAAAAATTAATTCGCTCGTATGAGACGACCCCGCCACTCATCGTTTTTAAAGAAATCTCAGGCGGTGTTGAACCTTCGAATGCCAATTTGAAAACCTTAGAAGAGATCATGATTAAATATAAACTTCCCCCAGGTGTGGTAAATGTCCTAATTGAAGTGGTTATGAGAAAAACGGACATGAAATTTACAAAGGGTTTTGTCGAGTCAATCGCTAGTCATTGGGCAAGGAAACAAGTGAAAACGGTGAAAGAAGCGATGGAGCTCGCGAAGAATGAGGAACACAAGGTAACAGAAAGCAAAAAAACTACAAGATCGTCTAATAAAAAACCAATTCGGACAGAGTTAATTCCTGAATGGTTTGATGAAAGTACGAAAGATGCGGGCAAAGATCACGTGCAAGGAAACAACAGTGAAGTTGAAGCGAAAAAGCGTGCGATTGAAGAAAAGTTAAAAGCGTTTCGCAAATAGGGGGTGACCAAAATTGGAAAAAATCAATCGAACATTGAAAAGATTAGCTTCTAATGAAAGCTTTCAAAAGCGATATGAGCAACAACGCAGGCAAGTCCTTGAAAATCCGGATATTCAAGCCTTTTTAGCAAAACATCAAAATGAGATTGATCAATCCATGATTGATAAAAGCATGAGTAAACTGTACGAGTATACGAACCAAAGCAAAGAATGCCACAAATGTGAAAGTCTGGATAGCTGCATCAATTTCATGAAGGGATATCACCCAGAATTGGTATTATCCCGAAACTCCATTGATGTTGTTTATAAACGCTGTCCTCGAAAAATCATGGCAGATGAAAAAAAGAAAAATGAAAAACTAATCAAAAGTCTATATGTGCCAAGAGACATACTTGAGGCCACCTTTGAAGACTTTGAAGGAGACTCAGGCAGGCTGGATGCTGGAGATAAGGCTGCAACCTTTTTAATGAATTATGAGGCAGGTAAAAAACCAAAGGGCCTCTTTCTTTACGGGAAATTCGGTGTCGGAAAGTCCTATCTATTAGGGGCAATCGCCAATGAATTGGCAAAAAAACAGATTTCTTCGATGATTGTCTATGTCCCTGAACTATTAAGGGAAATGAAAAGTTCGATTGCTGATTCGACTTTGAATGAAAAAATTGAAGCATTAAAAAGAGAACCGATCCTAATGCTTGATGATATTGGCGCAGAAGCTGTCTCAAGTTGGACAAGGGATGAAGTTTTAGGGCCAATTTTACAGTTCCGTATGCTTGAAAGCCTGCCGACATTTTTTACCTCAAACTTTAATTTTGGGGAGCTAGAGCATCATTTAACCTACAGCCAGCGGGGCGAAGAAGAGAAAATGAAAGCCCGAAGAATCATGGAGAGAATCCGCTCCCTGAGTGTGCCAGTGATGGTCGATGGTCCAAACAGACGGGAATAAAACGTGTTTTCCGGATTGCTGAAACAGGTCAGCAGTCTTTTTTTTGGATTTTTTTCTGTAAATAACAAAAGCAACTGTCAGCTAACTTCTATTTTAGCCAAGTCCCCCATATATATTAACAAAGATTGGCTTAAAGGGGGGATTTGGTTGGCGGAAATCATCTTCCAAAGCAAGCTGGATGCTCAAAAGTTTTATTACCACTTGCTGGAGTACTTACCAAATAATTATGATAAAGAAACTATTCTTCTAATAGAAGATCAACATATAGTAAAATTTTTAGGTAGCTTCTTATCCATTGAAATTTCTACTATGGTTAAAAATGCATTTTACGAATTTATTACGAACATAAAACGTGACGATTGGTTCAGGGAAATATTAAAAAACCGTTATTTTTATGAGGATCTAGAAGTGCAGCAACAAATAATGGAAATTATTTATTCCATTCTTGAAGGTCAAAGAGAAGATCTGATTGTCTTTTTGAAGGATACAAATGAAGAGCCTAATATTAGAGCAGCCATCGAGTATATCTTTCAGGATGATATTTCTTTTTCGTTTGACTCCTTTCATAAATTTCGTTTGCGGCCATACCTCCAGTTACTGGAAGGTTATGTTGAGATTGCCATTGATGAATATAAAATGGAGCAGGAGTATCAAATGTTTGTGCAAATGCTCAGGGACTTTTTAATGAACAGGGAACCCAAAATGGACGTTCTTCATTTATTGTTTGACGAGGAAATTACTTTTTATAACGACCAGTTTGTAGAGATGAAAAGAGCTGAATTAATTAGATTGATTGACCGAAAGTTACTTGTTAATCATCCTGTTTATGTCGATTCTGCTTCCATTGCACCACTTTTATCACTTGCGCCTACAACTATATTTCTGTATACAAAAGACCCAGAAGAACCCTTAGTTCGAACAATCAAAAACATCTTTGAAGAAAGAGTAACTGTGAAATCGTTTGCGTCCCTCCGTGAAGTTAAAAAATGGGCGGCAGATAATAATTCGGAAAACCATGCTTGAGATACAAGAATTTTTGTAATAATTTGTTTTTGTAGGTTGATGTCCCTTGATTTTTAGGAAATTAGTCATTATAATAACGTACATAGAATATTCATAGCAAAAGTAATGATAAGGATAACAGTATTTTTTACGGTTTCTAGAGAGGGAGGACAGGGCTGAAAGCCTCCTAACACGAAAATAATACTTACCACCTTTAAACTTCAGCAGTGAACACTTCATGTTTCCATGAAGTCAGTAATTGTTGACGGCCACAGCCGTTAACTGACCAAAGTCATTTTCAATGTGTGTCATTCGAAAATGAAAAATTGGGTGGAACCACGTGTTTATCAAAACTCGTCCCTATTCCAGGGACGGGTTTTTTTATTTTTCAAAAAAACTTGGAAAAATGTCTAGCTGCAGCGCCTAGGGGCTCGAGGTCATAAGCCAATCCGTCGAGAAGGTTAAAGAACAACCTTCCCGCCGGCTCGTCATATGCTTGTCGCCCCTGACCAAGGCGCTTCCGCTTTTCTAATTACAAAGGAGGAATTACCATGTCAGACGTTGTTAAGATTTCGTTTCCAGATGGGGCAGTAAAGGAGTTCCCACGTGGAACAACAACGGAAGATATCGCCGCTTCCATCAGCCCCGGCCTAAAGAAAAAAGCGATTGCCGGTAAATGGAACGGTCAACTTTATGATCTTCGCCGTCCAATTAATGAAGACGGTTCAATAGAAATCGTCGTCCCTGATTCCAATGATGCTTTAGAGATTTTACGGCACAGTACAGCACACTTAATGGCACAGGCTGTTAAAAGGCTTTATCCTGGTGTGAATTTAGGAGTTGGTCCTGTTATTGAGGGTGGTTTTTATTATGATATGGACCTTGAGGAATCATTAACTCCAGAAGATCTGCCAAGGATTGAAAAGGAAATGGCGAAAATCGTCAATGAAAATATTGAAATTGTTCGCAAGGAAGTAAGCCGTGCGGACGCTGTTCAGCAATTTAAAGAAGCGGGTGACCCTTATAAGCTGGAACTAATCGAGGCCATTCCTGATGAGGAAACAGTGACAATCTATGAGCAAGGTGACTTTTTTGACCTTTGCCGTGGTGTCCATGTTCCATCGACAGGAAAAATTAAAGAATTTAAATTGTTAAGCATTGCGGGTGCATACTGGCGCGGTGACAGCAAAAATAAAATGTTACAACGTATTTACGGAACAGCCTTTTTTAAGAAAGAGGATTTAGCTGAGCATCTTCGCTTGCTTGAAGAAGCGAAAGAACGTGACCACCGTAAAATTGGTAAAGAGTTAAACCTTTTCACTAGTAACCAATTGGTAGGACAGGGATTACCGTTATGGCTTCCGAAAGGCGCAACAATTCGTCGTGTGGTTGAACGATATATTGTTGATAAAGAACAGCGTCTAGGTTATGACCATGTATACACACCGGTCATGGGCAGTGTTGATTTATATAAGACTTCAGGTCACTGGGATCATTACCAGGAAGATATGTTCCCAATCATGGAAATGGACAATGAACAATTAGTTCTTCGTCCAATGAACTGTCCACATCATATGATGGTGTACAAGAACAGCATTCACAGCTATCGTGAACTTCCAATTCGAATTGCCGAACTTGGAACAATGCATCGCTATGAAATGTCTGGTGCCCTTTCAGGACTACAGCGTGTTCGTGGAATGACTTTAAATGATGCACATATTTTTGTTCGTCCTGATCAAATTAAAGATGAATTCAAACGGGTTGTTAACCTAATCTTAGCAGTCTATAAAGACTTTGATATTAATGACTATTCCTTCCGTTTATCTTACCGTGACCCGCAAGATACTGAAAAGTATTTTGACGATGACGCGATGTGGGAAAAAGCACAATCGATGCTGAAGGATGCCATGGATGATCTTGGTCTTAACTACTATGAGGCAGAAGGAGAAGCAGCATTCTACGGTCCTAAGCTTGACGTTCAAGTTAAGACAGCTCTAGGGAAAGAAGAAACACTTTCCACTGTTCAATTAGACTTCTTATTACCGGAACGTTTTGATTTAACATATGTTGGTGAGGACGGCAAGCAGCATCGTCCAGTTGTTATCCACCGTGGCGTTGTGTCAACAATGGAACGATTTGTTGCCTTCTTAATTGAAGAATACAAAGGCGCTTTCCCTACTTGGCTGGCTCCAGTACAGGTACAGGTTATTCCAGTATCTCCTGGTGCACATTATGATTATGCTAAGCAAGTACAGGAGCAACTTCAAAATGAAGGATTACGTGTCGAATTGGATGGCCGTGATGAAAAAATCGGCTATAAAATTCGCGAAGCTCAAATGCAAAAAATACCATATATGCTGGTTGTTGGTGATAAAGAAGTCGAAGACCAAGCTGTCAATGTCCGTAAATATGGTGAACAAAACTCAGAAACAAAGCCATTTTCAGAGTTTTTAGCAGCAATCGTTGCTGAAGTGAAAAGAGGATAATTTTTATTCGGAAGAGGGAGTAATCTCTCTTTCTTTTTTTAAAATAAAAAAATATATTGAATAATTTTCAGTTTCTTGCTAAAATAAATTTCGTTGTCAAAGAAATAGTTTGTTTGACATTACGTCTTTGCTTATGTTATATTAACTAAGGTGAAAAATTGAATACTTGTTTTTGGGAAAAGAAGAAGCACCCGCTTCTCACCTGATTGACGCAATTGGCAGTTGGCAGGTTTACGTGAACTTTTTGGTTTTATTACTTATGTTCTGTAAAGTGTGGGTGCATTCATCCGCACTTTTTTGTTTGTTCACTTAATAGCACTGCTAAAAAGCTTTACTACCTGTTGATTCAATAGGGTGTCAGACGTTTAGGTTGAAAAGGGTTCCTTATGATTTTCTTGACCAAAACGTTGTATTCGTGATAAAACCTTGGAGGTGGCTAATTATTAGCAAAGACATGTTGTTAAATGAGGGCATTCGCGCTCGCGAAATCCGCCTAATTGATCAAAATGGCGAACAGTTAGGGATTAAAACCAAAACTGAAGCCTTAGAGATTGCTGGAAGAGTGAATCTTGATTTGGTACTAGTAGCACCAAATGCAAAGCCTCCAGTCGGCAGAATTATGGACTATGGCAAGTTTAAATTCGAACAGCAAAAGAAAGAAAAAGAAGCTCGGAAGAATCAAAAAATCATTACTACTAAAGAAGTTCGTCTCAGCCCAACGATTGATGAGCATGACTTTAATACAAAGTTACGTAATGCGATTAAGTTCTTGGAAAAAGGCGACAAGGTAAAAGCTTCAATCCGTTTCAAGGGCCGGGCGATTACCCATAAAGAAATTGGTCAACGTGTGTTAGACCGTTTTTCAGAAGCGTGCAAGGAAGTTGCAACGATCGAATCCCATCCTAAAATGGATGGCCGGAGCATGTTCCTGGTTTTAGCACCTAAAATCGACAAGTAATAAGGAGGATATCCCAAATGCCAAAAATGAAAACTCACCGTGGCGCTGCAAAGCGTTTCAAGAAAACTGGTTCAGGTCAACTTAAACGTGACCACGCTTATACAAGCCACTTATTTGCTAACAAATCTACAAAAGCAAAGCGTAAGCTTCGCAAAGCATCCCTTGTTTCTAAAGGTGATTTCAAACGCATTCGTCAAATGTTAACTTACATGAAGTAAAAATTTAGTGATCGATTTATATATTGGAGGGAAATTACATGCCACGTGTAAAAGGCGGTACAGTTACGCGCAAGCGTCGTAAAAAAGTTCTTAAATTAGCAAAAGGTTATTACGGTTCAAAACATACATTATACAAAGTTGCTAACCAACAGGTTATGAAATCATTAATGTATGCTTTCCGCGATCGTCGTCAGAAAAAACGCGACTTCCGTAAATTATGGATTACTCGTATCAATGCAGCAGCTCGTATCAACGGTCTTTCTTACAGCCGTTTAATGCATGGCTTAAAGCTTGCTGGTATCGAAGTAAACCGCAAGATGCTTGCTGAATTAGCAGTAAGCGATGCAAACGCATTTGCTGAATTAGCAAACGCTGCAAAACAAAACATTAACAAGTAATTAGAAAAGCTAAAAGCGCCCTTAGGCGCTGGAGCTAGACATATGTAAAGGCCATTCTCTTAGATGAGGATGGCTTTTTCTATAAGGGGGTATTGGATATGAAAATATGGTTATTGGCCTATCTAATCATGAATATCGCAGGACTCGTGATTATGTGGGAGGATAAGAAGCGGGCAAAAAAACATGAGTACCGAATCCGAGAGAGGACCTTGTGGCTGGTGGCATTATTTGGGGGCGCTGTCGGTACGACGGCAGGGATGCAGCTTTACCGCCATAAAACGAAGCATACATCGTTTAAGATTGGTTTTCCTGTCCTAGCAGTAATCGAACTCGTTCTTCTCATTAAGTTTCTGCTCTAAAAAGAGCATGAATGGCGGCTAATCCTGCAAAAATTCCTTCACCGGACTTTTCCAATGGATTTCAGCATTCGGATAACACTCAAGGATTTTTTTATCCATATAAAAGAAGTCATCCTTAACTAGCCCTTTTAGCGAGACTTCATTTTCAGGAGAGATGATGATCGAGACGACGTCAAAGGTGTTGTCAGCAGCACCCATGTATTTCTCACCAGCAAATATAGCACCTTTATAAGTAAGTAAGAAATTTTTTCTGACATCCTGATCATCAATTAATAAAAAACGGTTATGTTTACGGGCAGCTTCTAGTTTTCGTTTCGATGTAAAAAGGGATTTTAACACATAGCTAAATAAGAAGAATAGGAAAAACAACAATACGAAGCGCAGCAACCATATCATGGCTAAGCCTCCTACACCTTTTTTCCTTCTAATACGATTCATCAGGAAAAAAGTTTCACTTTTATCATTTATAGAAATTGGCGGGCTTGATTATTAAACAATAGTAAAAAAAAGACAATATATTAATCAACAATTAAGCTACATAAAAATTTCTTGAAACGAGGTTCGAAATGGAATATAAATTGAAAGTTAAATTAATAAACGATGATGCTTTATTACCCTATCGAGCACATGAAGGTGATGCTGGATTAGATTTATTTTCTATAGAGGAAAAAATAATCAAAGCAGGGGAAGCTGGTTTAATAAGAACGGGTATACAAATTGAATTACCTAAAGGAACCGAGGCGCAGATTAGGCCTAGAAGCGGTCTAGCCTTAAATCACTCCATAACTGTGCTTAATAGTCCTGGGACTATTGATGAAGGGTACCGAGGGGAAATAAAAATTATCCTTATTAATCATGGGAAAGAGGATTTTACAATTGAAAAACAAATGAGAATTGCCCAAATGGTTATTGCCCCAGTATTAAAAGTTAACCTTATAGAAACAGAAATATTATCGGATACGGGTAGATCAGAAGGTGGATTCGGTTCTTCCGGTAAATAAAAGTATTATTGGACATTCGTTCCTTAATTAGAATTTGGGCTTTGCAGCATCAAATTTCTTTAATAAGGTGAGAATGTCCCTTTTCATACTATTTTAATCGATAATCTTCTGAGAATAAAAATAGGTATGGTTCCCCTTTTATACCAAAAAAGATTAGAACATTTTCTATTTTTTTTATGAAGTATTTCTTCACTTACTTAAGCCAATTCTTCTTATAAAAACTTTTGAATGGATGGTTACGTCTACTTGTGAAAACTCCTGGTTCCAATTCTTCTTATAAAACGTATTCCATGCTTTTGGATATTCTCTGTAAACGGCTTGGCCAAATCCAAATATGTCTGATTGAAAGTCTTTTTGAGCCCCATTTACTACCAATTGAATTCGAGCTTTAATCTCCTTTTCAATTTTTTTTTGGGTATCTTCGATTACTTTTGGATTAAATAATACTAGCTTTGAAGAATTTTCAATTGCACTCAGTTCTGAAGTAACATTTACAGTAAGTTTCATTTGTCCATGTTCAAGATGGGGAAGAATTTTGGTTTTTGATCTAATAATATCAAAACTAATATTTCCCCCGCCTTTTTCCTTTGGGACTTCAATGTAAATCCTCCCACCTTAAAAAATACTCCTGCTACCATCATTAAAATAACAAGGGCATCAAACCGCTCAAGAAAGTCTGCAACAGAAACCATTTGAGTTGCAGCAAGCAGTGTAAAAAGGTCCTGGCTGTAAATTTCCGGTCCTAATGTAGAAATCATCATAATAGAATTAACTGTTAACAGGATTCCTCCGATAACTAGACTGAACAATCCTATCTTTCTTATATTTTGTTTATTACTTAGAAAAGGAAAAAACATCATAATAACAACGGTTTCGCCAAATGCGAAGTTTATGGCTTTTGGAACTGCTTTTTTCAATAGGGGCGTTACACCATTACCTAATACAGGAGTTAGATTTTTTACATCAAATGGATCAACACTTAGTAATAGAAGCCAAATCAGGATAAGTGCAAAAATATATATAGGAAAGACGATTTCGGCCATTCGCCCCAAAGTCTCTACTCCGCCCAACAAGCAATATATCATTAACACCATAAAGCTTCCTATTATCACTAAGATTGGGGTTTCAGTTAGGATGGTTGAGACAATCAGATCCCCCAATTCTCTGCACGCTCTTGCAGCAGAATAGGTAAAATGCGCAATATAAAGCAGGATAATGGGATAGGAAAGAAACCTTCCGATTATCTTTGGAAGCATCTGAACGAGTGTATCCACTGAATAATAGGTTGATAATTGCGTATAAACAACCATTAATAATAGACTGGATACCATTCCGATTAAGATATAGATCCATGCATCCTGCTTCGTGTCTGCCCCTAATCCCAAAATCATCGCGGTGCCTAATACATAGCCTGCCATTAAATAAAAAAGCTGGATTGCACTGATTTTTTCCTTAATCATTAATTTATCTCCCTTTTGCAGTAAAAAAGGCTTATGACATACAAAAGCAAACCCGTCCTTAACAAAGTATTCCTTTTTACTTAATATTCTCCATAAAGATACATGTTATCCATGAAGACTAGATTCCGTGAACCTCTTAAAGAATCAAAGGATGCTGAGTTATTTAAACCAATCAGAGCGAAATTTGTAACTTTACAATTTACTTCTGTATAATAAAATTGTACCTATACAAAGGGGGCGAAATAATGGAAAAACTAGATGAAACCTTGACGATGTTAAAAGAGTTAACTGATGCCAAGGGGATTCCCGGCAATGAGCGTGAAGTTCGCGAGGTCATGGAAAAATACATAGCTCCATTCGCTGATGAAATCACAACCGATGGACTTGGCAGTTTGATTGCTCAAAAGGTAGGTAAAGAGGGCGGCCCAAAAATCATGGTAGCTGGTCACTTAGATGAAGTCGGGTTTATGATTACTCAAATCGATGACAAAGGTTTCCTTCGTTTTCAAACGGTTGGCGGCTGGTGGGGGCAGGTAATGCTTGCACAGCGTGTGACGATTGTTACAAGAAAAGGAGATTTAACCGGGATTATCGGTTCTAAGCCTCCGCATATTTTATCACCGGAAGCTCGCAAGAAACCGGTTGAAATTAAAGACATGTTTATTGATATTGGTGCATCTAGCCGTGAGGAAGCCGCTGAATGGGGCGTTCGTCCGGGCGATATGGTTGTGCCATATTTTGAATTTACAGTGATGAACAATGAAAAAATGCTATTAGCCAAGGCTTGGGATAACCGGATTGGCTGTGCAATTGCCATTGATGTCCTGAAACAATTAAAGGTTGTAAATCATCCGAACGTTGTTTATGGGGTAGGTAATGTTCAAGAAGAGGTAGGGTTGCGCGGTGCTAAGACAGCCACTGCAAAAATCAAACCGGATATCGGCTTTGCTGTTGATGTCGGTATTGCCGGAGATACACCTGGAATTTCGGAAAGAGAAGCAATGAGTAAGATGGGGAAGGGACCACAAGTTGTTATCTATGATGCCTCACTAGTAGCGCATAAAGGTTTACGTGATTTAGTGACCGATACAGCCGATGAATTGAACATCCCTTATCAATTCGAGTCCATTCCTGGCGGTGGTACAGATGCAGGGTCAATCCACTTGACACATCATGGGGTTCCGGCGCTTCCGATTACGATTGCGACGCGCTATATTCATTCACATGCGGCTATGCTCCATCGTGATGATTATGAAAACGCAGTGAAGTTGATTGTCGAAGTTATTAAGCGCTTAGACCGAGAGACTGTTGATAAAATTACGTTTGAATAACTTTTTGTGGGGTCCCCGGATGAACTTTGCCGGGGATTTTTTTAAATAAAAAACTGCCGATGGGTAATCGGCAGCTTCAACAAATGATTACTTTAACCCGCTTTCAAGGGTTGTAAGCATTTCCTTTTTCTCATCTTCGGATGAATTTTTCCAAATGATTTCAAATAAAACACCAAGACCTGGGAGCATTTTTTCTTCCCCATTTTGAATGGCATCAACAATGGTATCTTCTAATTGATCTTGTGTATTTCCCGAAACATTGTGAACAATGGCATTACGTAAATTTAAATTCATGTATATGCACTCCTTTTTATCCTGTATTTCTTAAATAGTTTTTCTACTTTTGGTTTTATTATGTATTTTTATTAGGCTATAATTAAAAAATCATCGTAATTTTAAAAGGAGAGCGGGCTTTGAAATATATTGAATCAATAAATAACCCTAAAGTAAAACAGTGGAAAAAGCTTTTAACCAAAAAAGAACGGGATAAGTCAGGAACATTTTTAGTTGAAGGCTTTCATTTAGTGGAGGAAGCGCTAAAACAAGGAGAGCAAATTGTAGAAATCATCGTTTCTGAAAAAGTAGATTTACCTTCCCGCTTCGATACTGGTTCGACGCCAGTAATACAAGTCACGGAAGAGATATCGAATGCATTAACAGATACAGAGGCACCACAAGGAGTTTATGGGGTTTGCCAAATAGCAAATGCTGAAGTGGTAGATGCCAAGACCTTCCTATTTATTGATGCCGTTCAGGACCCAGGAAATCTCGGAACAATGATTCGCACAGCAGATGCAGCAGGGATCGACGCCGTTGTGGTAGGACGGGGAAGTGTGGATATTTACAACTCAAAGGTCCTTAGGTCGGCACAAGGAAGCCATTTTCACCTTCCGATTATAAGCGGCGACCTTCATGAATGGATGGACAAACTTCAGGAAAAAAATATTCCTGTATACGGTACAGCACTTGAAGGGGCATCTGAATATACTGACATTTCCACAGGTGATTCGTTTGCCCTGATCGTTGGAAACGAAGGGAATGGCGTCGGGAAAGACATACTCTCAAGCACCACAGCCAACCTGTATATCCCGATTTACGGCAAAAGTGAATCCTTGAATGTTGCCGTTGCAACAGGGATTCTGCTCTATTATTTGAAAAAATAGGCGGAAACTAGTTTGACCTTTACAGGGAAATTATTATATAATAATGAACAATATTGAATATTAAAGAACGATGACGGAGAAAAGTACCTTATTTAGTGACCATTTAGGGAGAAAGTGCCGCGACTGAAAGCACTTTTATGGAAAGGATAAGCGAAGTTCACCTCCTGAGTTGGCATCGGGACCACAATAAATAGCAATAGCTTGAGAGTAGATTACTGTCCAGCTACAGCGCCCAGCCCCTCGAGGTCATAAGCCAATCACTACGGAAGGCAAAATGCACGCCTTCCGAAGCGCTTGTCTTATGCTTGTCGGGGCTGACCAGGGCGCTTCCGCTTTTCGTGTAAAGATGCACCGGCAGATGCCGTTATCCGAATGAAGCGAACACAATGTTTCTTTACATAACGTGTTTACAAGGGTGGTACCGCGAACTATAAACCTCGTCCCTTTCCAGGGATGGGGTTTTTTTGTTTTTTCATTGGTGCCTGACACCGATCAACTGATTAATATTAAGGAGGAATTGACATGCAAGAACGTTTAAAGGAATTGCAGGAAGAGGCTATTCAAAAAATTGAAAAGTCGGTAAGCTTAAAAGAATTAAATGACATTCGTGTTGCCTACCTAGGTAAAAAGGGCCCAATCACGGAAGTACTACGCGGAATGGGAAAGCTTTCTGCTGAGGAGCGTCCAGTTATGGGGGCATTAGCAAACGAAGTCCGTGAAGCGATTGCCGTTAAAATTGAAGCCAAACATACGGGGTTAGAAGAGGCGGCTGTTTTAGAAAAATTAGCTTCTGAAAGCATCGATGTTACCCTCCCAGGACGACCAGTTAAGGTTGGAAACCACCATCCACTGACAAGAATCATCGAAGAAATTGAGGATTTATTCATTGGCATGGGGTATCAGGTAGCGGAAGGTCCTGAAGTAGAGCAGGATTATTATAACTTCGAAGCGCTAAATTTACCGAAGGGGCACCCGGCCCGCGACATGCAGGACTCTTTCTATATCACAGAAGATATCCTGCTCCGTACCCATACATCACCTGTTCAAGCTCGTACGATGGAAAAGCACCAAGGCAAGGGTCCTATCAAAATTATCTGCCCAGGAAAGGTGTACCGTCGTGATAATGATGATGCGACACACTCCCATCAATTTATGCAAATCGAAGGTCTTGTGGTCGGTGAGAACATCCGCATGAGTGACCTAAAAGGAACATTAGAAGTTTTTGCGAAAAAAATGTTCGGCGAAGATCGTGAAATCCGCCTGCGTCCAAGCTTTTTCCCATTTACTGAACCTTCAGTAGAAATGGATATTTCTTGTAAAATCTGCGGCGGTCATGGCTGCAGCGTTTGTAAGCGAACAGGCTGGATCGAAATTCTCGGTGCCGGTATGGTCCATCCTAACGTTCTTGAGATGGCTGGATATGACTCTAAAAAATACACTGGCTTTGCTTTCGGTATGGGACCAGAGCGGATTGCGATGTTAAAGTACGGTGTGGATGATATCAGGCATTTCTATACAAATGATGTTCGTTTCTTAAAACAATTTTCAAAACACGAGTGAAACTGAATGCTTCAACCCAAGCCGTTGAAGCTTGATAAAAATAAAGGAGGATGACGACATGTTCGTTTCATATAAATGGCTCCAGGATTATATTGATTTAACTGGAGTAACTGCATCTGAATTAGCTGAAAAAATTACAAAAAGCGGTATTGAGGTCGAAGGAGTAGAAATCCTTAACGACGGCATCCAAGGCGTAGTCGTTGGTCATGTCCTTGAACGCGAGCAGCACCCAAATGCTGATAAATTAAGTAAGTGTCTTGTTGATGTCGGCGGAGAACAACCGGTCCAAATTATTTGCGGTGCTCCGAATGTGGCCCAAGGTCAAAAGGTTGCAGTGGCCACAGTTGGTGCAGTTCTTCCAGGTAATTTTAAAATTAAACGGGCGAAACTACGCGGCGAAGAATCGAACGGAATGATTTGTTCGCTTACTGAGTTAGGGATGGAAGGAAAAGTTGTACCGAAAGAATATTCTGAGGGAATCTTTGTTTTTCCAGCGGATGCTGAAGTGGGTGTTGATGCACTTGCCATGTTAAATCGTGACGATGAGATCCTTGAGCTGAGCTTGACTCCAAATCGTGCGGATTGCTTAAGCATGCTAGGAGTTGCCTATGAAGTGGCGGCGATCCTTGGGAGAGAGGTTAAACTTCCGGAAACGAATCTTCAGTCTGCAACTGAAAAAGCATCTGATTATGTGAAAATTGTCGTTGAGGCAAAAGAAGATAATCCATTATATGTGGCAAAAATCATTAAAAATGTAAAAATCGGTCCATCACCTTTATGGATGCAAACGCGCTTGATGTCAGCAGAAATTCGTCCACACAATAACGTGGTTGATATTACTAACTATATTCTTCTTGAATACGGTCAGCCGCTTCATGCGTTTGATTATGACCGCTTAGGTTCAAAAGAAATCCTTGTCCGCCGTGCAGCAGATGGGGAGAAATTTGTCACGCTCGATGATGCAGAACGCACACTTACAGCTGATCATTTAGTCATTACAAATGGAACTGAACCTGTTGCCCTAGCTGGTGTTATGGGGGGAGCAAATTCAGAAGTAATTTCAGACACAACGACTGTTTTACTTGAATCAGCTTACTTTAACGGGGCTACGATCAGAAAAGCTTCGAAAGATCATGGTTTAAGAAGTGAAGCGAGCGCTCGATTTGAAAAAGGTGTCGACCCGAATCGTGTTCGTGCTGCTGGAGAGCGTGCCGCCTATCTAATGGCAAAATACGCGGGCGGTGAAGTATTAGAAGGTGCTGCTGAAGCAGACACAATGACGGTTGAGCCGGCAGTTATTTCGATTACTTTAGAAAAAATCAATCGTGTCCTTGGCACAGACCTTGTGATGAAGGACGTGAAGGAAATCTTTGATCGTCTTCAATTCGGTGTAAGTATCGAAGAAGATACCATCACCGTAACGGCACCGACACGCCGCGGAGATATTAAGATAGAAGAAGATTTACTGGAAGAAGTAGCTCGCCTTTTTGGTTATGATAATATTCCAAAAACGTTGCCGATTGGATCAACTACACCAGGTGGTTTGTCTGAGTATCAGAAAAAGCGCCGTGTGGTTCGTCAATATCTTGAGGGAGCAGGCTTATACCAAGCTGTTACGTATTCACTGACAAGTGAGGAAAAGGCAGCCCAATTTGCACTTGAGAAACGTGATACAATCCGTCTCGCGATGCCAATGAGTGAAGAGCGCAGCATCCTTCGTTTGAGCATCATGCCACAACTTTTGGAAGTATTAAAATATAACAGTGCTCGCCAAAACGATAGTTTGGGTGTATATGAAACAGGTGCGGTGTTCTTAGCAAATGGCACAGACACTCTTCCAACTGAAAAAGAACATTTAGCAGCAGCCGTTACCGGGCTTTGGTCCAGTCATTCTTGGCAAGGGGAGAAGAAGGCTGTTGACTTCTTCGTTGTTAAAGGCATTTTAGAAGGAATGTTTGCTAAGCTTGGCTTACTTGAACAAGTTCAATTTGTTCAAGCACAGATAGATGGTATGCACCCTGGCCGTACAGCGGAAATTCACCTAAACGGTGAGAAAATCGGCTTTATCGGGCAAGTCCACCCAACGGTTCAAAAAGAGCTGGATTTGAAAGATACCTACGTATTTGAACTTTCATTAAAAGCAGTACTTGAAGCAGAAACACCGGCATTACAATACGAAGCCATCCCGCGCTTCCCGTCAATCACAAGAGACATTGCCCTTGTGGTAAACAGAGAAACGGTGTCAGGCACCCTAAAGGAAATTATATTAACAACTGGTGCACCGCTCTTGAAAGAGGTTAACGTGTTTGATTTATATGAGGGAGACAAGATGGAAGAGGGCATGAAATCGATCGCTTTCTCTTTGAAATATGTTGATCCAGTGCGTACGTTGACTGATGAAGAGGTAACGAAGGTTCATGAGAAAGTGCTTAATACCTTGAAAGAAAAGGCAGGAGCCGTTCTAAGAGGTTAAATTAATAGAAGCCAGCCCGGATGTGTAGATTTTCGGGCTGGCTTTTTTGTATTTCTGAGGGATTAAAAAAAATCGCTAAAAATCACAAAAAGAGGTTGCACCAAAGGAAAACCTCCTTCAAATTCCGCATTAAATTATATTTTCTCAAAAATGGAGTCATAGTTTTTCGCTAAGACCATGTCTAAATCGGTCAATCCGCCTGCATTCCACGAGGTTAGTCTTAATGTCACTAATTTATAATCGATCGCAATAAATGGGTGATGATTTTTTTCTTCCGAGAGCTGGGCAATGACATTCACGAACGCCACGCCTTGTAAAAACTCACGGAAGCGGTACTTTTTCACGATGAATTTTCCGTCCAGTTTCCAGCCTGATAATTCCGCAACAGCGGAAGTAATCTCCGCTTCACTTAGTCGATTTGCCACCACTATCCCTCCAAAAACCGATTCTATATATCTATTCTATTCGTAACAACTCCAAAAAACATGTCATTTTCGTTTTTTATTAACAAGTGCCGTCGCTTTGTCGGTATTAGCGAAGTGGAGCTTAACAAAAGATGGGAGGATGTCGCGGCCTTTGCTCATAATCAGCTTGGCTGCTGCTACATCCACCTGTGCCCCGGCACCTTTTGGGATCTTAAAGCCGGCCGCCTCACTAAGTTTATCGATATATTGGATAAAGGCATAGCGGGCGAGAATACTTGCAGCAGCGACAGCCAAATGGATACCTTCAGCTTTCGTACTAAAATAAACATTCTCTTTGGCAATCGCTTTTTGGCTTTTTAAATGCTGAAAATAGGTACTAGCTTGAACAAATTGGTCGATGAGAATCGCCTCAGGTTTCTCAGGTGAAATTTTGTCTAACACATTTAAGATCGCTTGATTATGTAAAATTGCCTTCATTTTCCCTTGCGACATGCCTGACTGCTGAACCTGATTATATTTTTCGTTTTTTAACGTCATCAAACTAAATGGAATAATATCTTTAATGACCTTTGCGATCGCAATGATTTTTTCATCGTTTAAATCCTTCGAGTCGCGGACACCTAATTCTTTTAATAAAGGGATATTTTCCTTTTTCACGTAGGCTGCCACCACTGTAATCGGCCCGAAGAAGTCTCCCGTACCGACTTCATCTGAACCAATGGCAGACATTTGTCCGATGCCAGTTGGAAGGTCACCCTTCGCAACAGATTTCGAATGGGAAGAGCTCGGCTTCTTTGAGGAGGCGCTTGCACTGCCCCATCGACCTGCCTCTTTTTCACTATCATTTCCCTGAAATAAAACTTTACCTGATTTATAAGCTGTGATCATACAAGCAGACGTTTTCGCTGCAAACACACTTCCAGGGATGTTTTTATCTAATAAATTTTTTCCGTAAAAGTTTCTCATTTCCATTATCTTATTCATTTCTAAATTCAATACAACATTACCCATACTACAAACACCACATTTCTAAATAATATAAAATATGCTTTAACTTTTCCACAGATAACGGTTCATGTTATGATATAGAGTAGGATTCTCTGAATGGAGGCAGGACGTTGTCGAATAATCAAAAAAATAGAACAACCGTAGATATATACGGTCAAGCTTACGTTATTATGGGCACGGAAAGTCCAAGCCACATCCGGCATGTGGCTTCATTAGTTGACAATAAAATGCGCGAAATCAGTTCTAAGAATCCAAATTTAGACGCAAGTAAACTCGCCGTTTTAACAGCCGTAAACGCAGTCAATGATTATCTCAAAATGAAAGACCAATTGGATCGGCTTCAATCAGAAATACTAAAAGAAAAGGACTAAAAAATATGTTGGATTTAGCAATTATCATCTTTTTAATTATTGGATTCTTTGTAGGCCTAAAAAGAGGCTTAATACTGCAGCTTGTTCATTTAATAGGTTTTATTATTGCATATGTAGTGGCAAATTCATACTACGAACAGTTAGCCCCCAAGTTAACATTATGGATTCCTTATCCAAACTTTGGAAATATTGCCACATTAAAACTTCTAACTGATAGCAGTAATATGGAGGCAGCTTTTTACCGAGCGATTGCCTTTGTTATTATCTTTGTTGCTGTAAAAGTGTTATTGCAAATTATTGGTTCAATGCTTGACTTTATTGCCCATTTGCCAGTACTTAGGCAGTTAAATGTTTGGGCAGGAGGCCTTTTTGGTTTCATTGAAATATATTTAGTTATTTTTATTTTATTATATATTTCAGCCCTGGTACCAATTGAATTTTTACAAAATGCTTTGGATCATTCGATTATGGCAAAAGCAATTGTGAATCACACTCCTATCCTTTCACAGCAAATAAAGAGCATGTGGATTGAATATACAGCTGCTTTAACTTCTCTGTAGCAGAGAAGTTTTTCTATTCATGCCTTAAAGTAGGATAAAATGAAAATGCTAAATAATAGGTAGGTGGATAATTAAATGGAAGTTAATAAAAAAGAAATCATTCGTTTGCTAGAAACGATTGCGGTCTATATGGAGTTAAAGGGGGAAAACCCTTTCAAGGTTTCAGCCTTTCGGAAAGCGGCTAACGCTTTGGAAGCCGACGAACGCGACGTAACGGAGATTGAAGACTTTACCGCTCTTTCTGGAATCGGTAAAGGCACGGCCGCTGTCATTGATGAATACATAAAGGATGGTACTTCTTCGGTATTAAAGGAGTTGAAGGAGGAAGTCCCAACAGGTCTAATCCCGTTATTGCAGCTTCCGGGGCTTGGCGGAAAGAAAATTGCTAAACTATACAAAGAATTAAAAGTCGTTGATGTTTCCAGTTTAAAAGAAGCTTGTGAAGCAGGGCAAGTACAAGGGCTCGCTGGTTTTGGTAAAAAAACAGAAGAAAAAATTCTAAGCGCAATTGCCAATGTCGGCTCAAGACCGGATCGATTGCCGTTAGCTTACATGCTTCCGATTGCAGAGCAAATTGAAGCAACCTTAACCGAATTACCAGATATTCATCGGTTTTCACGTGCCGGAAGTTTGCGCCGGATGAGAGAGACGATCAAAGACCTTGATTTTATTATTGCCACTAATGAACCGGAACGAGTGCGCGGGCATCTATTGGAATTGCCAAATATAAAAGAAGTGATTGGTGCGGGCGATACCAAGGTTTCGGTAGTTTTTGGATATGATTATGATATTTCCGCTGATTTCCGTCTGGTTAAGCCGGAAGAATTTACAACCACCTTGCACCACTTTACCGGATCAAAAGAACATAATGTCCGGATGCGACAATTAGCGAAGGAACGCGGTGAAAAAATCAGTGAGTATGGCGTTGAAAACGTGGAGACGGGGGAAATTCGTACGTTTTCTTCTGAAGAAGAATTTTTCAAGCATTTTGATCTTCCATTCATTCCTCCGGAAATTAGAGAGGACGGTAGGGAAGTGGAAACGTTCTCTGCTACTGAGGAATTAATTGAGCTCGAAGATATCAAGGGTGACCTTCATATGCATTCCACTTGGAGTGACGGTGCCCATTCGATCGAACAAATGGCTCAAGTCTGCCGGGCTAGAGGTTATCAATATATGGCGATCACTGACCATTCACAGTATTTAAAGGTGGCGAATGGTCTAACTCGTGAAAGACTTTTAAAACAAAGAGAAGAAATTAAAAAATTAAATGAAAAGTACGACGATTTTCTTATCCTAGCCGGTGTGGAAATGGATATTCTTCCTGATGGCACGCTCGACTATGACGACGAATTTCTAGCTGATATGGATTTCGTTATTGCCTCCATACATTCTGCTTTTTCCCAATCAAAGGAAAAAATTATGGAGCGTCTTAAAAACGCGTTGACGAATGCTCATGTGGATTTAATTGCCCATCCTACCGGCAGAAAAATCGGCCGCCGCGAAGGGTACGATGTCGATATTGATTTACTTATCCAACTCGCCAAAGAAACCAATACGGCGCTAGAATTAAACGCCAATCCCAACCGGCTTGACCTTGCAGCTGAATATTTACGAAGAGCACAGGATGCAGGAGTGAAAATTCTCATCAATACCGATGCACATAAAATGGATACATTAAAGCATATGGAAATTGGTGTTTCTGCAGCCAAAAAGGGCTGGATCAAAAAATCATCCGTAATAAATGCACTAGATAAAAATGACCTGCTAGAATTTTTGCATAATCGAGGATAAGGAGGTTATCTCCATGCAAGAAAAAGCTTTAAAGGTATTAGAATTTACTAAAGTAAAAGAGCAGCTTTTAGAACATGCTGCATCGTCACTTGGTAGAAAAAAAATAAAGGACTTAGTCCCCTCCACTGATTTTGATGAAGTGGTCAAACTTCAAGCAGAAACAGATGAGGCGGCAACCGTGTTTCGTGTAAAAGGAAATGTTCCACTCTCAGGTGTCCATGATATTCTTGCACACATCAAACGTTCCGTAATTGGCGGTGTGTTAAGTCCGCATGAACTGGTCCAAATTGCTAGCACCATCCATGCCAGCCGGCAAATGAAACGATTTATTGAGGATTTCGCTGACGAAAGAACAGAAATTCCGATTTTATCTGAACAAGCAGAGCGGATTATTCCGCTCACCAATCTCGAGCAATCGATCAAACAAGCGATTGATGAAAGCGGCGAGGTGTTAGACAGCGCAAGTGACCTGCTTCGTTCATTAAGGCATCAACTCAGGTCCAATGAGTCACGGGTTCGGGAAAAACTTGAAAGTATGATTCGGTCATCAAATGCCAGCAAAATGCTTTCCGATGCCATAGTCACCATTCGTAATGACCGCTTTGTTATTCCTGTTAAACAGGAGTACCGCGGTCACTACGGCGGAATTATTCATGACCAGAGTGCATCCGGACAAACACTGTTTATCGAGCCTCAGGTCATTGTCCAGTTAAATAATCAGCTGCAGGATATTCGTGTCAAGGAACAGCTGGAAATCGATCGAATTCTAACAGCACTATCAGCTGAAGCAGCCGAGCATGAGAGCGAACTCAAAGTGATCGTGGAAGTCCTGGCTAATTTGGACTTTATTTTTGCAAAAGCAAGATATGGGAAACGAATAAAAGCATCAATGCCGATTATGAATAATGAGGGGAGAATTGCTTTATATAAGGCAAGACACCCGCTCATTCCGATCGATGAAGTGGTTGCTAACGATATCATGCTTGGGAAAGACTTCACTACTATTGTGATTACTGGCCCGAATACGGGCGGTAAAACAGTTACCTTAAAAACACTGGGCTTATGTACATTAATGGCTCAGGCGGGATTGCAGGTTCCAGCCTATGACGGATCTGAGCTTGCCGTCTTTGATGCTGTGTATGCTGATATTGGCGATGAACAGTCGATTGAACAAAGCTTAAGTACATTTTCCTCCCATATGGTCAATATCGTCGAAATCTTAAATAGAGTGGATTTTAATAGCCTTGTGTTATTTGACGAGCTAGGTGCGGGAACGGATCCACAGGAAGGCGCTGCCTTAGCTATTTCGATATTAGATGAGGTCCACAAACGCGGGGCAAGGGTGATTGCTACGACCCACTATCCGGAGTTAAAGGCATATGGTTATAATCGTGAGGGTGTGTTAAATGCGAGTGTTGAATTTAATGTTGAAACATTAAGCCCTACATATAAACTACTGCTAGGAGTCCCAGGCCGGAGTAATGCCTTTGAAATCTCGAAACGGCTGGGCTTAAATGAACGGGTCATTCTGGCTGCACGTTCCCATGTGAGTGAAGATACGAACCAAATCGATAAGATGATAGCATCCTTGGAAGACAGCAAACGGCTGGCAGAAAAAGAGCAGGAGGAAGCCCGCGATTATTTAAAATCTGCTGAAAAGCTTCATCAAGACCTGCAAAACCAACTGATGGAGTTTTACGAGAAAAAAGACTCTATGCTCGAAAAGGCAGCAGAAAAAGCTGGAGAAATCGTGGAAGAGGCGAAAAGTGAGGCCGACAAGGTAATCCGCGACCTGCGTAAAATGAGAACAGAAAAGCACGCAGAAATTAAGGAGCATGAATTAATTGATGCAAAGCGGCGTCTAGAAGGTGCAGTACCGGAAGTCCCAAAATCAGCCAAGCTCGCAAATAAGAAAGTGAAAAAACATACGTATATGCCTGGTGATGAGGTGAAAGTGCTTACCTTTGGTCAAAAAGGCACGCTGGTTGACAGAGTTTCTTCGAATGAATGGCAGGTTCAAATCGGAATTCTCAAAATGAAAGTAAAAGAAAAAGACATCGAATATATGAGTACCCCGAAACAAGTAGAAACCAAGCCGATGGCGATTGTAAAAGGTCGGGATTCATTTGTTAAACTGGAGTTAGATCTACGCGGGGAAAGGTATGAAGATGCGCTTCTTAAGGTGGAAAAATATATTGATGATGCCCTGCTATCCAGTTATCCGCGTGTTTCGATTATCCACGGGAAAGGGACTGGTGCATTAAGACAGGGAGTTCAGGAATACTTAAGAAACCATCGTCAAGTTAAAAAAATTCGCTTTGGGGAAGCCGGCGAAGGTGGATCAGGCGTAACCATCGTGGAGTTTAAATAATGTCCGGGGAGTTTTGGCAATGGACCAGTTTTGGGAGAATGAATATATCCAAATAGCTGCTAATTATAGCGTTGTGATTTTATGCTTGGTTGTCTTTTTAGCGATTTTTGAAATGGTAACCAAATATAAAAATTGGGAAGAAATCAAAAAAGGTAATGTAGCTGTGGCGATGGCAACCGGAGGGAAAATTTTGGGCGTCGCCAATATCTTTCGCTATACAATTGAGCAGAATAATTCGCTGCTTGCAATGGTTGGTTGGGGAATCTATGGCTTTATACTATTAATAGTCGGTTATTTTATCTTTGAATTTTTAACGCCAAAATTCAAAATTGACGAAGAAATCCAAAAGGATAACCGCGCAGTTGGTTTTATTTCGATGGTTATTTCTATTGGCTTATCGATTGTAATCGGTGCAGGAATTACGTAAAGGGAGAATAAAAAAGTGGAGACCTTAGCTAAAGTACTTCTTGGATTATGCGGCTTGTTTTTGCTAATCGGCTTGATCTATATGTTGTTTTTTGCTTAACTCAAAATCAACGCTGAGATATATCAGCGGTGATTTTTTTATCGTTTAAAAGAGTGGAATCATCAAACAAATATTAAAGGACCACTTTGATGGTTATTGGAAAGTACATTCAGATCGTTTTCCAGAGTAATCTTGACCAAAATCAAAAGCATTTGACAGGTATTAATTCGCTGATTGCGGTCTATAGTAATTTCGCTGGTAGCACCCCATATATTGTAAAATACTTTGCGGATCGCAGCAGCAACCCTGTCACTAGGCCTAAAACGCAGTATTTGTTTTGTATGAACCTTTGAGATGGCATGCTAATTGTATTTGTAAGTTATCTTCGGGGTTGTTAAAACTTATCGATAATAGTTCCTCAATCCTTTTTAACCGTTTGTATAGGGTATTAATATGAATATGAAGCTGTTTTGCCGTTTCAGCAGCTGACCTGTTCAATTGAATAAATGTAAGGAGTGTATGTTCGAGTTCACGAGTGTTCTTATCTGACAAGAGCGGTGCGAATGTTTCCTGTAAAAATTGATCGATTTCCTGTGGTTGTTGGTGGATAAATAAACGGTTTACTCCAATGTTTTCATAATGAATAATATTCGAACTGTTTCGATTCCTTAAATAGGCGAGCGCTTTTTCCGCTTCATCATAGCTCTTTGAAATATTTTCAATCCCTTTATAAGTTAAACCAATGCCAGCCGTTAAATCCGGGCCTCCATTATTTTTCCACAATGTGATTAAATGTCCGAGTTTTTC
This sequence comes from Neobacillus sp. C211, assembly GCF_051842875.1. Lineage (NCBI taxonomy): Bacteria > Bacillati > Bacillota > Bacilli > Caryophanales > Bacillaceae > Neobacillus > Neobacillus sp. C211. Next base: position 157,156 of record NZ_JBPXRO010000005.1, on the reverse strand, counting down.
TGTTATTTTAGTTTGTGTAATTGGATTATCAGAAGAGATGAGAAGATTGACTTTATTATGAAAGCCATAGATTAATAAGTTTGTCGCTGAAAAGCTTTTTCTAATAAACGATACTAGGCGATGAATGTTTGCCTCTAACTGCTGCAAGTCATGATATGTTTTTATTTCAAATACCCCAGCACATATATAGGACGTTGGAATTAACCCAAGAACTGATCCTTGTTGATAAAGCGATTGTGGATTCGTATTTTTAATGAGTGCAGAAAAATACTCATGCGTTTTTTTATAAAAAATATCTGTGAGTGTATGTTTTTTTACTAATTCTAATGCAAGGACAGCCCCTCCTTGTTCAATCGTAACAATATCCATTTTATTAAGCGGATTTGTAGCAGCAATTAAGCAACCGAAATAAGCTGTTCCATTCTTGATTGGATAAAGATAATAATGGGTATTCTTATCTTTATGTAATTCAACGTACTGTGGGGACTGATACGTACTAATTCTTTTCCTCACTTCTTCAGTATTGAAAATATGATACTGGTTTTGGTGGCTGCAGAAAAACTCATCTTGGATACAATCGTAAAAAGAAATGGGGATTTCAATCATTTTGCTTAATTCTGAAATAATTGTTTTTGCCCCTTTATTTTTTAGTGAAATTTGCGTTAACGTTTCATGAACTTGATTACGCATTTGTAGCACAGCATTCTTTTCTTTCAATTGCTTACTTAGATCTGTCAACTCAGCTACATTTTTCTTTACTTCTGAAAAAAGAGCCGCATTTTGAATGGCAATCGCTGCCTGTGCTGCAAACCCTTGTAGTAAAATGATATCTCTCTTTGTTAACCTTCCTTTCGCGGAAAATTGGTGTACCATCATGACGCCAATTCGTTTCTCTCCAATTGAAACAGCTACGCAAATACCTCCTCTAAGAAAATGGTCATCAATAGAAGAAATAATATAACGGTAATTTTCCTCCGTAATCTTTTGTTCGCTCATCGCATCCAATATTTCTTTTCTAGAATAGTAAATTCTCGTTTTTTCATCCAGAAAAGTCATTCCGGTAATGGACTCGCCGCATTTTGGCTGGAAGTAGTTAATGTTTTCATTGAAACCAACAGAGGCCTTTAGAACAAGTCGTTCCCGATTCTCGTCATATAGCTGTAAATACCCTGCATCTGCGGCAGGGATCACCTTTATAGCATTTCGGACGATATTCGTTAACAACTCGTCGGTATTGATTGATGAATTAATGGATCTTGTTGTTTCCATCACTATTTTCCACTCATGATCTCTTTTTTGAAGTATTTCCTGACTATATAATGGATAGAAAAAAAAGTGCAGCTGATCAAGTGATTCATCGGTAATTAGCAAATTTTCTTTGAAAATACATACACAAATATGAAACTCTTCCGGATAGTAAAAAAAGAGGAAGGTCATCCCATTTTGCCTATGAATCTTATAAGTTTTAAGTGGTTTTAAAAGTGAAAAACTTGGTGGTGATAATGGAGCATTTACGCCTCTACTATAAATATGTTTTTGCTCATGCTGCTGACCTGCCCAAATTTGAAAAGAAGAATCAATGAAATTGTTTTCTAAAAAAAACAAGACCGATTCTATCATGTCCCATCACAACCCCTAAGTGTAAAAACATACATTATTTCGGCAATATATTGTAAAAGCCTACATTGTAATAATTGTATAGTGAATTTATAATTTTTACAAGTATTAGAAAAGTTAGAAAATTTATATTTTGTTATCAATAAAAGGAGGTTATCTAATGCAACAACAACTTTTTGATGATTTGGAAAAACTGTACTCAGAAATGGTTGCAATTCGGAGAGATCTGCATATGCATCCTGAACTATCTTTTCATGAGGTGAATACACCGAAGAAAGTAGCAGAGTTTTTAACTAACTTAGGTTTGGAAGTGAAAACAGGAATTGGCGGCAGAGGTGTTACGGGATTGATTCGGGGAGGAAAGCCAGGGAAAACTGTTGCTTTGCGAGCTGATTTTGACGCATTGCCGATTCAAGACGAAAAAGATGTTGAATACAAATCTAAGGTTCCAGGTGTAATGCATGCATGTGGACATGATATCCACACTGCCTCCTTACTTGGTGTTGCAAAAGTACTAAGTAAAGTAAGAGACGAAATAGAAGGAAATGTTGTGTTTATTCATCAGTTTGCCGAGGAGGTGATACCTGGCGGGGCGAAATCGATGATTGAGGATGGCTGTTTAGATGGAGTAGATGTGATTTTCGGAGCACACGTATCTTCTATGCATCCGTACGGATCAATTGGTATTAAAGAAGGGTACATCTGCGCTTGTGGAGATACATTTGAAATTGAAATTCAAGGTAGAGGCGGTCATGGAGCGACGCCTCATTTAACGATTGATCCGATTGTAACTGGCAGCCAGATCGTCATGAATTTGCAGCAAATTGTAAGCAGACGAGTTGATCCTATTAAAACAGCAGTTGTTACAGTTGGAGCATTTAATAGCGGCAGCGGTTTTAATGTGATCCCGGATAAAGCGAGAATTATTGGGACAGTTCGGACATTTGATGAAGATGTTAGGGATATGATTGAGGAACAAATGGGACAAGTTGTCGAAAATGCATGCAAAGGGGTTGGAGCAGCTGCCGACTTTAAATATACTCGAGGCTACCCAGCTGTATGGAACCATCCTGAGGAAACGAAACGAATTGAAAAATTAGCCACAGCATTGTTTGGAGAAAACTATGTTCAGCATATAGAAGCGATGATGGGAATGGAGGATTTCGCTTACTATGTAAAAGAAGTACCTGGAACTTTTATTTGGGTTGGCGGAGCAAACCCCGAAATCAATGCGACATACCCACATCACCATCCAAGATTTGATGTTGATGAACGGGCTATGATTAATATTGGAAAACTATTTATAAGTGCTGTTTTTGATTATTTATCTGAACATTCAAATGTAAATCAAGGTAAATCCTATGTAAATTAAATTAACAAAAAAGTTATAAGTGCTCCCTCTTAGGTTAAAGCATACTGGGGAGGGAGCGGCGTTCAACTTTATACGAGGGGGAATATTAATGAAGCCTGTAATTGCGCTGCTTTCATTGCTTCCGTTTATTGGTATGTTAGGGGTTCTGCCATTTGTAAACAAGGTAGAACCATATATTTTAGGATTACCATTTATATTTTTTTGGGTTATGGTCTGGGTTATTTTGACATCGATCATATTAGCAATCGTTTATAAACTTGACCCTACGAATAAGGAAGGTGATATAGGATGAATTCTGCCCTTTTAGTTATCTTTGGTTTTTTAATTTTTGCACTTTATTTAGGAATAAAGGCAAAGAAAGGAAAAGAAATGAACCTTGAACAGTGGACTGTGGGTGGACGAGGTTTTGGTGCAATCTTTGTCTTCCTTTTAATGGCGGGTGAATCATTCACGACTTTTACGTTCCTTGGTGCAAGTTCTTGGGCCTACGGGAAAGGTGGGCCTGCTCTATACATTCTCGCTTATTTAAGTCTTTTATATGTCTTAATCTACTGGGTATTTCCTACCGTTTGGAAATATGCAAAAGACCATAATTTAGTTTCGCAATCTGACTACTTTGTTAGTAAGTACAAAAGTAAATATCTTGGAGTACTTGTAACTTTTATAGGTGTGATATCGATGATCCCTTATATCGTCCTTCAGTTAAAAGGGCTTGGGATTATTGTTTCAGAAGCTTCATATGGAACGATTTCTCCAACTATTGCGATTTGGATTGCAGCAATTTCCGTGACCATTTATGTAATGATTTCTGGTATTCACGGCTCAGCTTGGACAGCTGTTATTAAGGATATTATGATTTTTGGAATCGTTATTTTTATCGGATTATATATTCCTTTTCACTATTATGGAGGAATACAGCCAATGTTTGAGCAAATTAATGAGGCTAATCCAGGATTTTTAACGATACCTGATAAAGGATTAAGCATGTATTGGTTGATCTCTACCGTTATTATGACTGTATTTGGTGCGATAATGTGGCCTCATATATTCGTTTCCGCGTATTCGGCAAAGAGCGCAAAAGCCATTAGAAAGAACGCTATATTCACACCGCTTTATGTTGTGATGCTGCTTTTCGTTTTCTTAGTCGGTTTTGCCGCAATCGGTCAAGTTCCTGGTTTAGAGGGAGCTGCAATCGATCTTGCTCTGCTCCGCGTTTCTATTCAAACATTTGATCCATGGTTTGTCGGTGTAATCGGGGCAGCGGGTTTATTAACAGCATTAGTCCCTGGATCGATGATGTTAATGACTTCCTCTAGTGCACTAGCAAAAAATGTTTATAAAGTGATGATTCCATCAGCAACGGATAAGCAAGTATTAACTCTTTCAAAATCGTTAGTCCCTGTGATCGCACTAATTTCAGTATATTTTACGTTAAATGGCGGAGAGGGAATTGTTACTTTACTCTTGATGGCCTATAGTTTTGTTACACAAATATTCCCGGCGCTACTCGCTTGTTTAGTGAAGAAAACCTTTGTAACGAAACAAGGAGCCGCTGCCGGTATGATTGTCGGAATGTTCGTAGTAGGGTATATAACACTTACCAAAGCATCAATTGGCACGTTGTTCCCGTCTTTGCCTCAAGGGGTACAAGAATTAAACACAGGAATTATTGCCCTCATTTTAAACGTGTTTGTTACGATTGCTGTAAGTCTATTAACACGAAGCTTTGGAGAACAATTATCTGAAAAAGATAAAGTTCAATCAGCATAGTTAACAATTATTATTTTAATCCAAAAGCAAGAGAATAACTCAAAAAGGCTTAATCCCCAATTTCGCAGTTGTCATGATTACAACTGCGAAATTGGGGATTTTTCTATAAGGAGTCCTCTGGTATACTCCTGTCACATCTAAAACATTTATCCACTGAATAGGTATGCATATCAGAAAATGGAACATAAAGATTAAACAATTGCGTTAAGTCCGCAGATGTCTTTAGATGGAGGACAAACTAGAGTGTACAAATAAGTCCTTCGCTTTTCTTACAACTTCAATTGTTAATTGTAAAATACTGTACTATAATAAAAGAAAAGTGTGAATTTTTAAAATTATCCATATAGAAAAGGGGGATCTTATGTATGAATCAAAACCGTGGCTGGCTCTGTACCCAAAAGAAATTCCTGCCACACTGGAATACTCCTCAGAGCCAGTACAGCAATACTTAGTTAATTCTGTTCGAAAATATCCAGAAAAAGTGGCCATTCATTTTATGGGGAAAGAAATTACCTATAAGAAACTTTATAATGAAGTAATGAATTTTGCTGGTTATTTACAGGGAAACCTAGGCATTTCAAAAGGTGACCGCGTTGCTATTATGCTTCCAAACACACCTCAGGCTGTAATTAGTTATTTTGCCATATTAATGGCAGGAGGAATTGTCGTTCAAACCAACCCATTATATACGGAACGTGAACTTGAATACCAGATGAAAGATTCGGGAGCAAAGGCTATCATCACACTCGACATCCTCTACCCACGCGTTTCTAAAGTGATGCCTCAAACAGATTTACAGCATGTAATTGTAACCGCTATCAAGAGCTACTTACCATTCCCTAAAAATCTAATTTATCCCTACATCCAGAAAAAACAATATGGAATTGTCGTTAATGTTCAACACAAAGGAAGCACGCATTTACTTTCGGAAATATTAAAAATGGAGCCTCAAAAAGTAAGAAATTATGATTTCAACCCTGAGGAAGACGTAGCACTCCTCCAATATACAGGAGGGACAACAGGATTTCCAAAAGGCGTGATGTTAACACATAAAAATTTAATAGCCAATACAAAGATGTGCCAGGCATGGCTTTACAAATCCAAGCCAGGAGAGGAATCAGTTCTCGGGATTATCCCGTTTTTTCACGTCTATGGAATGACAACCGTTCTTATTTTATCTGTGATGCAGGCAAATAAAATGATATTATTACCTAAATTTGATGTTGAGACCACATTAAAAACCATTCAAAAACAGCGCCCGACTCTGTTTCCTGGTGCACCGACGATTTATATTGGAATATTGAATTATCCTGATCTAAGAAAATATGATTTATCATCCATTCATTCTTGTATAAGTGGTTCAGCTGCGTTGCCAATTGAAGTACAAGAGCAGTTTGAGGCCGTAACAGGAGGGAAATTAGTTGAAGGTTATGGTTTAACGGAAGCATCTCCTGTAACACATTCGAACTTTTTATGGGACGTACCAAGGGTGAAGGGAAGTATTGGTGTGCCTTGGCCTGATACTGAGGTAAAGATCGTATCGATCGAAACAGGTGAACCCGTCCCAGTAAAGGAAATAGGCGAATTTGCCATAAAAGGTCCGCAAATCATGAAAGGTTATTGGAATCGTCCAGAAGATACTAAGGAAGTCTTACATGATGGATGGCTGTATACGGGTGACCTTGGTTATATGGATGAACAAGGATACTTTTATGTGGTGGACCGCAAAAAGGATATGATTATTGCAGGAGGTTACAATATTTATCCTAGAGAGATAGAGGAAGTATTATATGAACATCCAGATGTTCTTGAAGCGGTCGCAGCAGGTATTCCTGACCAGTACCGCGGAGAAACGGTAAAAGCATATATTGTCTTAAAAGAAGGTTCATCGGTTACCGCAGATGAAATGAACCAATTTTCAAGAAAATATCTTGCTGCATATAAAGCCCCGAGATTATATGAATTTAGAAAAGAATTGCCTAAAACAGCTGTAGGGAAAATTTTAAGAAGAATGCTTGTGGAAGAAGAAAAACAAAAAATAGAAGAAGAAAACCAAAAACACGCATAATTGCTTCCTCTTTTTTTTGACAGAATAAGCCTGTCCCAATGTTGGGAATATGAAAAAGGTATAGAGTATATCTTGACAGATAAACGAATAATAATTATTATGAAAATATGAATGATTATTCATTCATATTTTTCTTTTATTTAGTCAAGATCAACAGTATAAACGTTAACAGAATTTTCTTCAAAGGAGGGATATAGTTGAAAAAAAATAAACCAAAATACATGCAAATTATTGATGCTGCGGTGATTGTAATCGCAGAAAATGGCTATCACCAAGCCCAGGTTTCAAAAATTGCCAAACAGGCAGGAGTGGCTGATGGCACCATTTATCTATACTTTAAAAACAAGGAAGACATCCTTATCTCTCTCTTTGAAGAAAAAATGGGAAGTTTCATTGAAAAAATAGATACAATGATAGCAGGAAAAGGGACGGCGGCAGAGAAATTATTAATGATGATAGAAGCTCACTTTAGTATGCTTTCTGACGACCATCACATGGCGATCGTAACGCAATTGGAGTTACGGCAATCCAATATAGAATTGCGACTCCGAATTAATGATGTTCTAAAAGGTTACCTAAAGGTAATCGAAAAGATTGTTATTGAAGGTAAAGAAACAGGAGAGTTCTCAATCGACCTCGATATTCGTCTGGCCCGGCAAATGATATTCGGTACAATTGATGAAACCGTTACATCGTGGGTGATGAATGAGGAAAAGTATGATTTGCTTGCACTGGCGTCTCCAGTCCAACGCCTCTTGATCAATGGCTGCGGAAGCCGGTAGAATTTAAAATAGGGGGGAGTTATTTTGGAATATTTAAAATGGTCCTATCAAGACAGTATTGCCACGATCACGATTGATCGTCCACCGGCAAATGCCCTTTCTTCAGGTCTTTTAAGGGAATTGTCGACAGTGCTTGATGAAATCGAACCAAACCGTGAAATTAGGGTCCTTGTCATTCACGGGGAAGGGCGGTTCTTCTCGGCTGGGGCAGATATTAAAGAATTTACAACGGTTTCTTCAGCTGAAGGTTTTTCTAATCTTGGTAAGTTTGGACAGGATTTATTTGACCGGATGGAAAAATTCCCAAAACCGATCATTGCGGCAATCCATGGCGCGGCGCTTGGCGGTGGTCTCGAACTTGCTATGGCTTGTCACATTCGCCTTGTCAGTGAAACCGCAAAACTCGGTCTTCCGGAGCTGCAACTGGGCTTAATTCCTGGATTTGCCGGTTCGCAGCGTCTGCCGAAATATGTAGGTGTGGCAAGAGCTGCTGAAATGCTGTTCACATCCGAGACAATTACAGGTATTGAGGCCGTAAAATATGGCTTAGCGAATCATGCCTATGTAGAGGCAGAAGTATTAGAGCAGGCGTATAAGCTCGCTGGAAAAATTGCTAAGAAAAGTCCAGGCTCTATTAAAGCAGCCATCGAATTATTAAATTATGCAAAAACAGAAGAGTTCTATGAAGGTTCGAAAAGAGAATCTGAGTTATTTGGTCAAGTTTTTGTCTCTAGCGATGGTAAAGAAGGCATTCAAGCTTTTATTGAAAAAAGGGAACCACAATTTAAAGGTGAATAAACGTATCTTTGTAGTATAATTGTAAAGGAAGCCCTTTTTTTCTAGGAAATTTTCTTAATCTTTCAAACTGAGCGAATGCTCGAAATTTTATTAGGAGGGAAACCATGAATATTTATGTATTACTGAAAAGAACCTTTGATACTGAAGAAAAAATTACGATTAGCGGCGGAAAAATCAATGAGGACGGTGCTGAATTTATTATCAATCCTTATGACGAATATGCGATTGAAGAAGCCATCCAAGTTCGCGATGCTAAGGGCGGAGAAGTAACTGTCATTACTGTTGGTACGGAAGAGTCTGAAAAGCAATTACGTACAGCACTTGCGATGGGCGCTGACAAAGCCGTCCTTATTAATATAGAAGATGATGTGGAAAATGGGGATCAATTTACTACAGCAAAAATCCTTGCTGAATATTTAAAGGATAAAGATGCTGATTTAATCATTGGTGGAAATGTGGCGATTGACGGTGGTACAGGTCAGGTCGGACCACGTGTAGCGGAACTACTTAACATCCCTTACGTAACAACAATCACAAAGTTAGAAATCGACGGTACAAATGTAACCGTTACCAGAGATGTTGAAGGCGATTCCGAAGTTATAGAAACGAGCCTTCCTCTATTAGTAACTGCACAACAAGGTCTAAATGAGCCGCGCTATCCTTCATTACCTGGGATCATGAAGGCAAAGAAAAAGCCGCTTGAGGAATTAGAATTAGACGACCTTGATCTTGAAGAAGACGATGTGGAAGCAAAAACAAAAACAATCGAAATTTATTTGCCGCCTAAAAAAGAAGCAGGCAGAGTATTAGCCGGCGATTTGAATGATCAAGTAAAAGAACTTGTTCAGCTACTTCATACCGAAGCAAAAGTAATTTAATCGACTTATTACAAATATGTTTTCAGGAGGTATATGGAATGTCAAGAAAAGTTTTAGTATTAGGAGAAGCTCGTGACGGGTCATTACGTAATGTTTCTTTCGAAGCGATTGCAGCAGCAAAAACGGTTGCTGAGGGCGGAGAAGTGGTTGGTGTTTTAGTAGGTGCTTCTGTAAGCGCTTTAGGTACGGAGTTGATCCACAACGGAGCCGACCGCGTAGTAGTTGTTGAAGATGAAAAATTAAATCTATATACTTCAGATGGATACGCTCAGGCGCTGTTAGCCGTGCTTGACCAGGAAAAACCAGAAGGGTTAGTGTTAGGTCATACCTCACTAGGCAAAGACCTATCTCCAAGAATTGCTGGAAAATTAGCATCAGGTTTAATATCAGATGCGACTGCTGTTGAGGTTGCAGGTGGAAATGTCGTGTTCACAAGACCCATCTATTCTGGGAAAGCATTTGAAAAGAAAATTGTAACGGATGGCTTAATTTTTGCAACGGTCCGTCCAAATAATATTGCGCCTTTGGAAAAAGATGAAAGCAGAAGCGGCGAGGTTTCTACCCTTTCTATAGAGATCAAAGACTTACGTGCCATTATTAAAGAAGTGGTTAGAAAAGCAAGCGAAGGTGTGGACCTAAGTGAAGCAAAAGTGGTTATCTCAGGAGGACGCGGGGTTAAGAGTGCAGATGGTTTTGAGCCGCTTAAAGAACTTGCGAATGTCCTTGGCGGAGCGGTAGGAGCTTCACGTGGTGCCTGTGATGCCGACTATTGCGATTACTCTTTACAAATTGGTCAAACTGGCAAGGTAGTTACACCAGACCTTTACATTGCTTGTGGTATTTCAGGAGCAATTCAGCACTTAGCCGGCATGTCTAACTCAAAAGTAATTGTGGCCATTAACAAAGATCCAGAGGCTAATATCTTCAAAGTAGCTGATTACGGAATCGTAGGCGACTTGTTTGAAGTGGTGCCATTACTAACTGAAGAGTTTAAAAAACTGAAAGTGCACTCATAATAAGAAAAGCGGAAGCGCCTTGTCCAGGGGCGACAGGCATAAGACGAGCCGGCGAGAAGGTTGCTCTTTAACCTTCTTGAAGGATTGGCTGTAGACCTTCGAGCCCCTAGGCGCTGTAGCTAGACAATATAAAGGCGAGCGGAAGGGTTCCGCTCGCTTTATTTAAGGATAAATTGAAGTAAATCGGGGGAAAATGATCGATGAAGCAATTTATTAGCTTGATTTTCCAAACGATGTTATACTTTCGGTAAGAAATTCAGTAATCATTAGGAGGGCAATATAAATGGCAATTTCACACTTAACAGATCAAAACTTTTCTGCAGAAACAGGTTCAGGCCTTGTTCTCGTAGATTTTTGGGCACCATGGTGCGGACCTTGTAAAATGATAGCTCCAGTTCTTGAAGAACTTGACTTAGAAATGGGCGAAAAAGTTAAAATCACTAAACTTGATGTGGATGATAACCCGCAAACTGCAGCAAATTTCGGTGTTATGAGCATTCCAACATTATTAGTAATGAAAAATGGCGAAGTGGTAGACAAAGTAGTCGGCTTCCAACCAAAAGATGCATTAGCAAGTGTTTTAGAAAAACACGTGTAAGTATAGAAAGACAAAACCTTAGCTGGAGCCAATCCAGCTAAGGTTTTTCTTTTTGCAAATGACTACCACTTTCATTTATGAGCCTTTTCCTTTAAAATTTTAACAGACACTATATATATAGACGGGAGTGAAGTGGCCGGAATGAATGAAATAATCAAGCAAAAACTGACGCTGCTGCCGGATCAACCTGGCTGCTACTTAATGAAGGACCGTCAGGGTACGATTATTTATGTGGGGAAGGCAAAAGTATTAAAGAATCGCGTACGTTCTTATTTCACCGGGTCACACGATGGAAAGACGCTTAGACTAGTCAATGAGATTGAGGACTTTGAATATATTGTAACCTCTTCAAATATTGAAGCACTTCTACTTGAACTCAACCTAATAAAAAAATACGATCCAAAATACAATATCATGCTCAAGGATGATAAAACCTATCCATTTATTAAGCTGACAGCTGAAAAGCATCCGAAACTCATCATTACAAGAAAAGTAAAAAAGGACAAAGGTAAATACTTTGGTCCGTACCCAAATGCGACGGCTGCCAATGAAACCAAAAAGCTTCTTGACCGAATTTATCCGCTGCGGAAATGCTCAACCCTGCCTGATCGGGTCTGCTTATACTACCATTTAGGGCAGTGCCTGGCACCATGTGTCAATGAAATTCAGGAACAACAGTATAAACAAATGACGGATGAAATTACCCGCTTTTTGAATGGCGGTTATAAGGAAATAAAAAAAGAGCTTCAGGCAAAAATGTCAGCTGCTGCTGAAGAGTTAGACTTCGAACGAGCGAAGGAGTTCCGTGATAAAATCATTCATATCGAAACCATCATGGAAAAACAGAAAATTACCATGAACGATTTTACGGATCGTGATGTTTTTGGCTATGCAGTCGATAAAGGCTGGATGTGTGTGCAAGTCTTTTTTGTCCGCCAAGGGAAACTAATTGAGAGGGACGTCTCCATGTTCCCCTTCTATAATGAGCCTGAGGAAGAAATACTAACTTTCCTCGGACAATTTTATTCGAAAGCTAATCACTTCAAGCCGAAGGAAATCCTGATTCAAGATGAAGTCGATTTGAGTCTGGCGGAACAACTGCTTGAAGTAAAAGTGCTCCAGCCACAACGGGGGCAGAAAAAGGATATTGTCCAATTGGCAATCAAAAATGCAAAAATTGCCTTAAATGAAAAGTTTTCCTTGATCGAAAAGGATGAAGACCGCACCATTAAGGCGGTCGAGAACTTGGGGGAATTACTCGGAATCTATACTCCGCACCGGATTGAAGCATTTGATAACTCCAACATTCAAGGGACAGACCCAGTATCAGCCATGGTCGTTTTCATTGATGGGAAGGCAAATCATCGGGAGTACCGGAAATATAAAATTAAAACCGTTCAAGGACCTGATGATTATGAATCCATGCGTGAAGTGACAAGAAGAAGGTATTCACGCGCCTTAAAAGAAGAACTTCCCCTCCCTGATTTAATCATCATCGATGGTGGTAAAGGTCATGTTGAAGCCGTAAGAGATGTGTTGGAAAATGAGCTAGGACTGGATATTCCACTCTCGGGACTCGTCAAAGATGATAAACACAAAACTTCCCAATTGCTGTACGGCAATCCTTTGGGAATTGTTCCATTAGGCCGAAACAGCCAGGAGTTTTATTTACTGCAAAGAATTCAAGATGAGGTCCATCGCTTTGCCATTACATTTCATCGTCAGCTTCGTGGAAAAAGTGCCTTTCAATCCTTGCTCGACGATATTCCTGGAATCGGGGAGAAACGGAAAAAGCTATTGCTAAAACAATTTGGCTCTGTGAAAAAAATGAAAGAGGCTAGTATGGAGGAATTTACAAATATCGGAATTCCTATGAATGTAGCCGAAGAATTAATTAAAAAACTTCAATCCTAGTGATTGTAAGAAAAAATAGAACATGCTATAATAAGTGAAAATTTAATTTACTATCACTTTTACGTATTAAAGTGAAGGTAGAGGTGCGAGCTTCAAGAGTAATGGTTCTGAGAAGGATGAGCTTCTAAGACGGATCATGAAAGGGAATGTTCGCCGAAGTAAAGAAAGTCTCATTTCTTTCTTTGCTGGTCCTGTATTGAATAAATGCCGGATTGTCAAGACGAATGTCTTGGAGAGCTATCTTACATTGTAGGTGCGAGAATATTTTTTCGTGTTCTAGAGCAATGAGATGCCCTTCTCATTGCTTTTTTGTTTTTTGGGGGATAAATAAGGTATTCACTTAAAAGAAGGAGAAACAAACATGGGGATTATTGTACAAAAATTCGGAGGCACCTCCGTTGCGAATGTAGAAAGAATACTAAATGTTGCATCCTGTGTAAAAGAGGAGACAGACCGTGGCAATAATGTAGTCGTTGTTGTTTCTGCGATGGGAAAATCAACGGATACACTGGTCGGATTAGCAAAAGAAATTTCCGCACAGCCAAATAAGCGGGAAATGGACATGCTGTTATCAACAGGAGAACAGGTAACCATTGCGTTATTGTCAATGGCTTTAAATCAGCAAGGGCTTGACGCCGTCTCTTTTACAGGCTGGCAGGCAGGAATCATCACAGAACCTGTCCATGGAAATGCCCGCATTTCGAATATTAAAACGTCTGCAATTGAAACGGAGCTCGCAACGGGTAAGGTTGTCATTGTGGCAGGATTCCAAGGAATCACGGAAGAAGGCGCAATTACGACGCTCGGTCGTGGTGGTTCTGATACGACAGCTGTGGCATTAGCGGCAGCCTTAAAGGCAGATAAATGCGATATTTATACCGATGTTACTGGGGTTTTCACCACGGATCCAAGATATATCAAGAATGCTCGCAAATTATTATCAGTATCGTACGATGAAATGCTAGAGTTAGCTAATTTAGGAGCTGGTGTGCTCCATCCAAGAGCAGTAGAATTTGCTAAAAACTATCAGGTGCGGCTTGAGGTACGCTCGAGCATGGAGAGAGTAGAAGGAACAGTTATTGAGGAGGAAGCAGCAATGGAACAAAACTTAGTAGTCCGCGGTGTCGCATTTGAAGACGAAATAACAAAAGTAACAGTATTAGGATTGGCGAATTCATTAACAAGTCTATCTACCATCTTTTCAACACTAGCGGAAAATCACCTGAATGTTGACATTATTATTCAAAGTACTACAGAGGGCGATACGGCTAATTTGTCTTTCTCTATCCATACTAATGATTTATTAGAAACATTAAAGGTATTAGAAGATAATAAAGCAGTGCTTGCTTATGAGCAGCTTGATGCAGAAAATAAATTAGCAAAGGTGTCAATTGTTGGCTCAGGAATGATTTCTAATCCTGGTGTAGCAGCAAAAATGTTTGAGGTACTCGCTGCTAACAACATCCAAATTAAAATGGTCAGCACATCCGAAATCAAAGTATCAGCAGTAGTAGAAGAAAGAAATATGTTAAAAGCAGTAGAAGCCTTGCACGAAGCCTTCGAACTGGCAAACAAATAAAAAAAGGGTGTCAGGCACCAAGCGTTGCCTGACACCCTATTCCCACGTTTAGTTCTTTTCCCATTTAACAGTGAAAAGGACTTTATTTGATTTCTTTACAGGATGTTCAAAGGTTTCTGCATTGGCTTCTTTTTGAAGTTCAATTTGTTGGGCAAGGAAGCCCGCTTCGAGTTGGAAAAAGTGCTCAGCTTTTGATTTCACACGCGGGACAATAACTGGACTCATTAGTTCAAATTGGATCTCAGTTTTATTTTCTTTTTTAATTTCAAGTTGGCCCCAAGAGGCTTTGGTGAAAAAATCCATAATCTGAGCAATATCAGTTAGTGGAAATTTACGTGCGAGGCGTTTTCCGGCCCAATATAAAATTTCAGGTGTATCTTTTCCTAAAATCTCAGGTAAAAGAATTTCTCTGATTAATTCATACCCGAAAATAGATATGGTTTTTGGTTCATCGGTATCTATAGTCTCAACAACAACTGTACTATCGTTCACAAGCTTCCCCTCTTTCTATCATTCTATTATATACGCTTTTTGTTAGGTGTCAGTACAGTTTTTCTAGAAAATAGGATGAAAAATAGCTTATTTTTTTTAGTATTTTGCAATATCTTACCTTGTTTTCCATGATAATTATCATTCCCGATAAAGAAATAATAACAACCGTTATTTCTTGGTAATTAATTGAAGGAATTCAAGAAATGTTGAGAAAAAACCCATTTTTTTAGCGAGAATATATAAATTATTATAATATCAATATATTTAAAAAATTTTAGTTTTATGAGAGTTATGTGTATCCGTTTTCTTGACGCTCTAAGATGATGGGAGTAAAATGGACATGTCACATTATTGTCACACTGATGCTAGGTTTCATATAAGGAAACTTAAATGCTAGAAACTGAACATCATTTTTTTAAACATTATAGGGGGGTAAATTTATGGCAGGTAATCGAGAGTTTGTTTATCGGAGATTGCATTCGTTGCTAGGGGTTATTCCAATCGGGATCTTTGTCATCCAGCATCTGATTGTGAACCACTATGCGACAGTTGGGGTAGAATCCTTCAACAAAGCTGCGAATTTTATGGGAAATCTTCCTTTTCGCTACGTGTTAGAAACTGTAATTATTTATTTACCAATTTTATTCCATGCAATCTACGGGCTGTATATTGCTTTTACAGCCAAAAACAATGCAAGCCAATATGGATTCTTTAGAAATTGGATGTTTATGCTTCAACGTGTGTCTGGTGTGATTACACTTATTTTTATCACATGGCATGTATGGGAAACACGGGTAGCAGCGGCGTTTGGAAATGAAGTTAACTTTCAAATGATGCAAGATATTCTTTCCTCACCGTTTATGTTTGCGTTTTATGTCATTGGGATTATTTCAGCAATTTTCCACTTTGCAAACGGATTGTGGTCATTCTTTGTTAGCTGGGGCATCACAGTATCTCCACGTTCTCAAGTTATTTCTACATACGTGACAATCGTTATTTTCTTAGCTCTATCCTATGTTGGAGTAACGACTTTATTAGCTTTTGTATAACAAATTAATGATTGATCGGAAAAATATTGGATTTTGGATTAAGGGAGTGAGTCACGAATGAGTAAAGGTAAGGTAATTATTGTCGGCGGTGGTTTAGCTGGCTTAATGGCAACGATTAAGGTTGCAGAAACAGGAACACCTGTAGAGTTGTTTTCTCTTGTTCCCGTTAAACGTTCTCACTCTGTTTGTGCCCAGGGTGGTATTAATGGAGCTGTAAATACAAAAGGTGAAGGCGATTCAACATATATTCACTTTGATGACACCGTTTATGGCGGAGACTTCTTAGCAAACCAGCCTCCAGTAAAAGCAATGTGTGACGCAGCGCCTGGTATTATTCACTTAATGGACCGTATGGGAGTTATGTTTAACCGTACTCCAGAAGGACTATTGGACTTCCGTCGTTTCGGGGGAACACAGTTTCACCGGACAGCATTTGCAGGAGCGACCACTGGTCAACAGTTACTTTATGCTTTGGATGAACAAGTTCGTCGTGAGGAAGTTGCCGGTCTTGTAACCAAATACGAAGGCTGGGAATTCCTAGGTGCAGTCGTTGATGACGATGGTGTGTGCCGCGGTATCGTTGCTCAAAATTTAAAAACCATGGAAATTAAATCGTTCTCAGGGGATGCCGTAATCATGGCTACCGGCGGCCCTGGTATTATCTTTGGAAAATCTACAAACTCAGTTATTAATACAGGTTCAGCAGCATCGATTGTGTATCAGCAAGGTGCTTATTACGCTAACGGGGAAATGATCCAAATCCATCCAACGGCCATACCTGGTGATGATAAGCTTCGCCTCATGAGTGAATCGGCTCGTGGTGAAGGCGGCCGTATCTGGACATATAAAGATGGGAAACCATGGTATTTCTTAGAGGAGAAATATCCTGCTTACGGAAACCTGGTACCACGTGATATCGCCACTCGCGAAATTTTTGACGTTTGTGTTAATCAAAAACTCGGAGTCAATGGCGAAAACATGGTATACCTCGATCTTTCTCATAAGGATCCACATGAATTAGATATTAAACTTGGCGGGATTATTGAAATTTATGAAAAATTTATGGGTGATGATCCTCGTAAAGTTCCAATGAAAATCTTCCCTGCTGTTCACTATTCAATGGGTGGACTTTGGGTTGATTATGACCAAATGACAAGCATCCCTGGTCTATTTGCAGCGGGTGAATGTGATTATTCTCAGCATGGTGCGAACCGTTTAGGTGCCAATTCCTTGCTTTCAGCCATTTATGGTGGAATGGTTGTAGGTCCAAACGTAGTTAAATATATCAAAGGCTTGGAGAAGAGTTCCGATGCAGTTTCTTCTACCGTATTTGACCGACATGTGAAAGAACAAGAAGATAAGTGGAATTCAATTATGTCCCTAAATGGAAATGAAAATGCTTATGTTCTTCATAAAGAGCTTGGGGAATGGATGACAGATAATGTAACGGTTGTTCGTCATAACGACAGGCTATTAAAGACAGATGAGAAAATTCAGGAACTTCTAGAACGTTACCAAAACATCAATATTAATGATACATCCAAATGGAGCAACCAAGGGGCAGCCTTTACTCGTCAACTTCAAAACATGCTGCAATTGGCTCGTGTTATTACAATTGGTGCATACAACCGGAATGAGAGCCGTGGCGCTCATTATAAGCCTGACTTCCCTACACGTAATGATGAGGAATTCTTAAAAACAACAATGGCGAAATTTGTTGACAGTTCATCAGCACCGGCTTTCCATTATGAAGATGTTGATGTTTCATTGATCAAGCCACGCGAACGCAATTACGCAAAAAGTTAAGGGGGAGTAGGAAGAATGTCTGAAACTAAAATGGTTAAATTTATTATTTCACGTCAAGATAACGAAAATACTACTCCTTATCAGGAGGAATTTGAGGTTCCTTACCGTCCGAATATGAATGTCATCTCGGCGTTAATGGAAATCCGTAAGAACCCATTAAACGCAACAGGACAAGATTCTAGTCCTGTTGCATGGGATATGAACTGTCTTGAAGAAGTTTGCGGTGCATGTTCCATGGTGATCAACGGGAAGCCTCGTCAAGCCTGTTCAGCACTTGTCGACCAATTGGAGCAGCCGATTCGATTAGCTCCGATGAAAACTTTCCCAGTCGTTCGTGACTTGCAGGTTGACCGGAGTAGAATGTTTGATGCCTTAAAGAAAGTGAAAGCATGGATCCCAATCGATGGTACCTATGATTTGGGCCCAGGACCACGTATGCCTGAGACAAAGCGTCAATGGGCTTATGAGCTTTCTAAATGTATGACATGTGGGGTTTGCCTTGAGGCATGCCCGAACGTAAACAGCAAATCAAACTTTATTGGGGCACAGCCGCTTTCTCAAGTTCGTCTTTTCAATGCCCATCCAACTGGTGCAATGAATAAGGCAGAAAGACTTGAAGCGATAATGGGCGACGGCGGACTTGCAAACTGTGGGAACTCACAGAACTGTGTTCAATCTTGTCCGAAAGGTATTCCGTTGACTACCTCAATTGCTGCATTAAATCGTGATACAACCATTCAAGCCTTCAGAAGCTTCTTTGGAAGCGATCACGCATAGAATGGCGGAAGACTTTTCGTTTAATTAAAATGTGATTCAAAAAACCTTCTTTTCTATCATTGAAAAGAAGGTTTTTTGTCGTCTATGGGCTATAATTGCAATGGTTCTTTCAGTAGTGATTTGTTATACTCTTATTAATAACGTTAGTTCGTTGAAAAAGGAAGGTACATACAGGTGAAATCTAAATTTCCGCTGTTAATTATTCTTACAGGATTAATATTAGTAGGTATTGGGCTTTGGCAATTTATAGATGTGAAAACGCAAACACATGCTTCACTCAAGCAAGCTAAGGAACTAATAGCAGACCAGCCTGAAGATGCCTCTAAAAAGAGGGAAGTAAACAGCAAGCCGCCAAAAATGGGGGAGACAGTTGGTCTTTTAGCCATTCCAAAAATCAAAGCAGAGTTAGCAATCATCGAAGGAACCGACCCCGATGATCTCGAAAAAGGTGTCGGCCATTATAAAGGAGCCTATTATCCTGGTGATCAAGGACAAATTGTTCTTTCAGGACATCGAGACACCGTTTTTCGTAAATTAGGGGAACTTGAGATTGGCGATTCACTGAAGATGGAAATGCCGTATGGATCCTATACTTATGAAATAATTGATACCAAAATTGTTAAGTCTGATGATACGAGCATTATTACGCTCCAACATAATAAAGAGGAATTAATCTTAACAACTTGTTACCCGTTTAGTTATATAGGAAATGCCCCAAAACGATACATTATTTATGCAAAGCCCAAAAACTCCTAATCGCTAGGAGTTTTTTTTATAAAAACCAATCATCTGTTTGTAAATATAGTCACTACATTAGAACTGTTCACATAAGATATGTTGACTAAATATATACCCACCCCGTGTTCATACTGGCGAAGGCAAGGAGGGTTACAGTACTTGAAGGAGAATGTTTATAATCACAAGCCGTTACTCACCAAACGAGAAAGAGAAGTATTCGAGTTATTAGTACAAGACAAAACAACGAAAGAAATCGCTGGTGAATTATTTATAAGCGAAAAAACGGTTCGGAATCACATTTCAAATGCCATGCAAAAGCTTGGTGTAAAGGGGCGTTCACAAGCAGTTGTAGAGCTCCTTCGAATGGGAGAGCTAGAACTTTAATTATGACCGGCATCCTCTTGGGGAGGCCGGTTTAATTTTGAATAGATAGCCATAAAAAAGGTAAGCAAACAAAATGCTTACCCTTTTGTCTACAATGCAGATCAGCGATACTTGAAAAATACTTTTATGCTTACTTGAAAGCAGGCATTCTAAACCACAATATTAGCCGAGAAGTGGTATGACTAAATAAGAAGGCTGCTCTAACCCCCATAATAATTAAGGTTGAGAATAAGCTAAAGAGAATATTCAAAGCATATCCCTCCACATTGAAGATTCGTGTTAAAAAGTAACACTAAGGTTATTGTTAATCTAGGAAATAATTTTATTCAGGTTGTGTGTGATAATAACCACGAATTCAGTGCGAAATTGTCAACGAAAAGTAAATTTGTTACAAAAATTGCGAATAAATCTTCATAAATAAATTGATAATCTAGTTATAGACATTTAAAATAAACCTAGGATAAAAGAAATAATGCTTTTATCTCATCAAAGGATGTTTTTCTTGGAATACAAACAAGTGCAAACAGAACTGGCGGGTTATATTGGGAGAACACTCCGTGAAAACTTCGGCAAAGGTCCCGAATCTGTTTATGTTTCCTATAATCACACGATACTGACTGTTTATTTACGAAACTTTATTTCGCCTTCTGAAAGTGTTTTGTTAGGGCAGCAACAAGAAGCGATGATCCAAACAACAAGAGATTTGTTGATGCAAAAATTAATCCCTGAGTTTAAAGCCTATATTAAAATTTTGACAAGTATGGAAGTTAATGAGTTTTATTATGATTGGGATCTACATAATAAAAGTGGATTATTTGTTTGTATTGGCTCTACCTCGACCGAAATCGAAATTAATAATGAAAAAACCTGTAATTATCATGGTCAAGAATCTCTTCACCAAGAAATTAATAGAATAAGCCTTCAAGCGGAAAAAACGCCTGAAGAGGTCGGTTCCTATTTATTAAATGAAAGAACGCTGGTAGTTATTCGAAATGGAATTCTTGTGCCAATTGAGAAGGAGTTAATTCGTTTAGGGAATTTTGAGATATTAAGGATTGCGAAAAGGAATCTAGAGAAGCGATTATTACATAATAGCGGTAATTTTGAATCGATTCTACAAACGAAAGTGAATGATATATTTGTGGATTGGGATTTTTATCACGATAAAAGTGTAATCGTACTAATATTATCACCAACAGCATAAAGGCGGAAGTGAACTAGACAATTTCAATTGAGCTAGACATAAGCCAGGATGGGATGACTCCTATCTTGGCTTTTATTTTATGGGGGAAGGAATAGATAAATAGAGATGGGCAGTTTAATAAAAGCAACTTATAATGGATCAATTCAAACGAATATAGAAGAAGAATTAGAAAAACGTGAAGAATCCTATCGGGATTTAGTTGACAATTCACCTGACGCCGTAATCATTGCCTGTGAAGATGACATTCTTTTTATAAATGAAACGGGTGCAAGATTATTTGGAGCATCAAACAAAGAAGAAATTCAACAAAAGAAAATAGTCGATCTCATCCATCCTGATTATCATGGGCGTATTAAAGAACGGGTGGAAATAGTAACGCGTGGGGATGCAACAGACTTTTTTGAATATAAATTGATCAGGTTGGATGGCACTGTGTTTGAGGCGGAAGTAAAAGGAATTCCCACGATATTTCAAAATAAACCAGCAAGGCATGTTATTATCAGGGATATAACTGATCGAAAAAAAACACTAGAACTATTACTAAATGCTGAGAAATTAAATGTAGCTGGCCAATTGGCAGCAGGGATTGCACATGAAGTACGAAATCCACTTACTGCGATTAAAGGGTTTCTTCAATTAATAGAAACAAAGATAAATGACCATAAATCTTACTTTGATATTATCCAATCGGAAATTGATAGAATAGAACTCATTCTCAGTGAGTTATTGATACTCGCAAAACCACAAGATCTAAAGTTTGAGCCTGTGCTTTTACAAGCATTGATTGAAGATGTGAAAACTCTGATTGATACCCAGGCAATTATGAATAATGTGCAGATTGAATTTGTTAATGATTGTGGAAATTTAATCATCAACGGCGATAAAAATCAACTAAAACAAGTGGTTATAAATTTTCTAAAAAATGCGATTGAAGCGATGCCGAATGGTGGGGTGATCACTATTGAGCTGAAGAAGCACGGTTTTAATCAAGTAAAGATGCTAATTAAGGATACAGGAAGTGGAATGCCGCACCATGTATTAAAACGAGTAGGGGAACCATTTTTTACTACAAAAGAGAGCGGCACTGGATTAGGAATTATGAATTCCAAACAAATTGTAGAAAATCACCATGGGACCGTTCATTTTTGGAGCGATGAAAAAGGAACGCTAATCGAAGTGATACTGCCAATTAATGGAGATAAGATGGAAAGGTCTAAACAGAGGGGGAGAGTTTTTTCGAAAAAATGGTAAATAAAATAGGCAGGAGTTTTAATAAAGACTAAAATAGGAGGGCTGAGAACAACCTTCCTATTTTTGTTGAGTATTCTATTATTCCGGTGACTTGGTATAACTATATTCTAATTCATCTGTTTTTTCATTGAAATTTACCTGTAAATCATGTTCATTAAAAAACCACAAGTCCCTTTCTTCAACATAAAACCACATGCCCTCTGCTTCGAATTTAGTTATCATATCGATTGGCTCGTTATCTACTGTGAAACCGAGCGAAAAACCTTCTTGCACAGGGCTGTTTCCATAAACCTTTGGATAAAACTTCACCTTATCTCCTGTTTTTAACTCTACTTCGTCTTTAAACCACTTTAGTGCTGTCTTGCTGATTACAATTTCCATTCTTATCTCACCTTTGGTCGATTATTCTAATTTCTATTTTATTATACTCCAAAGAGTCTTAAACTAATATTTCTAATAGTTTCAACTTGAATTTTTAGCGAAAAAAGTAGAAAATAAGGTAAGTATTTAGATATTTAACTTTTAAACAATATGTTTAAATAGATATGGTCTTGAGGAGAAGAGAAGCTTTTTATAGGAGTGTTATGAGATGAAACACGAAAATTCACAAGAAGCAAATGGTGACATTGTTGCCAACATTGAGAAGGATTTACGCTACATCTCTGGGATCATCAAGCAAAAAGGAAGAGAAATGCTAAGTAATTATACGATTACTCCACCGCAATTCATTGCATTGCAATGGCTCTTTGAAGATGGTGATATGACAATTGGGGAGCTCTCTAATAAGATGTATTTGGCATGCAGTACGACGACAGATCTTGTTGATCGAATGGAGAAAAATTTACTCGTAGAGCGGGTAAAAAATCCAAACGATCGTCGTGTTGTCAGAATTCATCTACTTGAAGAGGGCAAGCGAATCATTGATGAAGTGATTAAAAAGCGTCAAGTCTATTTAGAAGAAGTGTTGGTCGATTTCTCATCTGAAGAAATTCAACTTCTTCAAAAAAGCTTAACGAAATTGCATCAGGAAATGCGTTAAAAGAGGCGATAAGTTTGAAACAAGCAATTGGTGTTATTGATTCCGGCGTTGGCGGATTAACTGTTGCCAAAGAGGTAATCAGACAGCTTCCAAATGAGAAAATCATCTATTTGGGGGATACCGCACGTTGCCCATATGGTCCGAGAACAACAAAGGAAGTAAAGAGGTTCACTTGGGAAATGACCTCTTTTTTATTAGAAAAGAAGATTAAGATGCTCGTAATTGCCTGCAATACGGCAACAGCAGCGGCACTAGACGAGATTCGTAAGGAATTGTCCATCCCAGTCTTAGGGGTAATTAATCCTGGAGCACGGGCGGCAATCAAAAAGACAAAAAACTACCGTGTCGGAATTATCGGCACAGTGGGTACAGTAAAAAGTGGTGCTTATGAAAGAGCCTTGAAATCATTAAATAGCCGGCTTTTTGTCAAAGCACATGCTTGTCCAAAATTTGTCCCTCTTGTAGAGAGTGATGAATTTGGTGGATCGATTGCGGAAAGAATTGTCGACGAGGCTTTAAAGCCGATGCAGAATCAGAACCTGGATACCCTTATTTTAGGCTGCACCCATTACCCATTGCTTGAGCCTGTCATAAAAAATGTCATGGGTGAGTCTGTAAGCGTAATTAGCTCTGGTGATGAGACCGCTCGAGAAATAAGTGCAATCCTCCAATTTAATGGGTTACTTGATTCGTGTGAAGAAGAACCAGAGCATGAATTTTACACAACCGGTTCAAGGCGGATATTTTCAAAAATCGCCTCACAATGGCTGGGGAATCCAATTAACAATGTGCAAAAGATCAAGCTATAAGTCGAGCCTTCTTTAAATAAGAGGCTCGTTTTTATTTTGCTGAAAAAACGATAACGTCCACCACTCGTGGACATTTGTACACGAGTGGTGCCTGACACCAATTTTACCATTGTTACTATTGTTACTATTTATGTTATTTTTTTAAATATTGTTCTATTTTTCTTGTGTAAGTCGGTCTAATTTCTCTCTAGGTTCGTATACATGTTAGTACAAACTGTCTTAGGGGGAAATAGTTATGTCTAAAAATAAAGCAAAGATCCTTTTGTCGACTGTGCTTACTTCAACAGTTCTACTGTCAGGTTGTGGATTATTAGGGTCGGAAACACAGAAGAAAATTGATCCACCAAAGAGTACGACGATTGCGGAAAAAACAACGAGTAAGGAACCGACGGCTAAAGAAACGGCTAAGCAAGAAGACACAGTCAAAACGGAGCTTTATCTGATTGATAAAGATGGCTATGTTGTACCGCAAACGTTGGACCTACCGAAAACAACATCAGTTGCTAAACAAGCCCTTGAATATTTAGTGGCGAATGGACCTGTTACAGATCAACTACCAAATGATTTTCGAGCAGTCCTCCCAGAGGACACGGATCTGTCTGTGAATATTGATAAAGATGGCGTGGCCACGGTTAATTTTTCAAAAGAGTTTAAGAATTACCAAGCTGAAGATGAGATGAAGATCCTCCAATCGGTCACTTGGACGCTGACTCAGTTTGATAATGTTAAAACCGTTAAGCTAAAAATGAACGGTCATGATTTAACGGAAATGCCTGTTAATGGAACACCAATAAGTGAAAACCTTTCAAGAGCCACCGGTATTAACTATGATACAGCGGATGTAACTGATATCACCAATACCAAACCAGTAACTGTCTATTATATTGGCGGTGAAGAAGGCTCCTACTATTATGTACCTGTGACGCGCCGGGTTAGCAACACTGAGAAAGATCCCTATGTTGCAGTCGTCAATGAATTAATAAAAGGACCTAGTGGGAAATCACCACTCGTATCTGAATTTATGTCAGATGTTAAACTCCTAGAGGCGCCAAAGTACGAGGACGGACAAGTAACCTTGAACTTTAATGAGAATATTTTTGGCAGCTTTGAAGAAAAGGAAATTTCACAGCATTTACTAGATGCACTCGTGCTTTCCTTAACGGAACAAGAGGGTGTTGAAAAAGTGGCTGTTCAAGTAAATGGCAAGGCAGACATCAAAAATGACAATGGCAAAAAATTAACTGAACCAGTAACTCGACCAGAAAAAGTCAATACAGGTAGTTTTTAAAAAAAATTATTTGTTATACTATATAGTGACCAAGAAAGAGGTTGGCTTTAAGCCCGCCTCTTCTTTATTTGGTATAAGTAAAATTCATGTACCAATTTAAAAATGCTTTACAAAGTTGAAGGAGGTAGTATTTGTGCGTGTTGATGGAAGAGAGCCGCTCCAACTAAGGCCCATACATATTGAACCAAATTATTTAATGCACCCTGAAGGTTCTGTCCTTATTTCTGTTGGTGATACGAAAGTAATTTGTGCTGCAAGTATTGAAGAGAGAGTTCCTCATTTTATGAGAGGGGAAGGCAAAGGCTGGATTACTGCCGAGTATTCGATGCTGCCAAGGGCGACAGAAACAAGAAACATTCGCGAATCGTCAAAAGGGAAGGTCTCTGGCCGGACAATGGAAATTCAACGGTTAATCGGGCGTGCCCTTAGAGCAGTTGTCGATTTAGGGGCGTTGGGTGAAAAAACCGTTTGGATCGATTGCGATGTGATCCAAGCGGATGGCGGGACACGAACAGCCTCGATCACCGGTGCATTTGTGGCGATGACCCTCGCTTTAAATTCTTTAGCAGAGAAAAAGTCGTTTGCAAGGTTTCCGATTACGGATTATTTAGCGGCAACAAGTGTGGGGATTTTACAAAATGACCAAACTGTTCTTGACTTAAATTATGCAGAGGATTCTAAGGCACAGGTCGATATGAATGTAGTCATGACTGGAAATGGCGAATTTGTTGAACTGCAGGGAACGGGCGAGGAATCAACATTCTCCTACGAGCAGCTTCAAGGTCTGCTTAGTGCTGCTCAAACTGGGCTTATGGACCTATTTGAACGACAAAAAGAGGTTCTAGGTGAAGAGATTACCCGAAAAATAGAATCTCGAAGACAAAAATAAGGGGCGGTTATGAGTGAAAGAAGTTATTATTGCGACGAAAAATCCTGGAAAGGCGCGGGAATTTGAGCATATCTTTGCATCAAGAGGGATCGAAGTCCGAACCTTGCTTGATTTTCCTGAAATCCCGGACGTAGACGAAACGGGTACGACCTTTGAAGAAAATGCGATCTTGAAGGCGGAGGCTGTCTCCCAAGCACTTGGGAAAATGGTGATAGGCGACGATTCTGGCCTGATGGTGGACGCGCTTGAAGGAAGACCAGGAATCTATTCAGCACGCTATGCTGGGGAACCAAAAAATGATCAGAACAATACAAATAAAGTGCTGTCAGAATTAAAAGCACTTCCAGATGAAAAGCGATCCGCACGATTCTACTGTGCTTTAGCTGTCGCCGTTCCAGGTCAAGAAACCATAACAGTGTCAGGCACCTGTGAAGGTCGTATTCTTGAAGAACAAAGAGGTACCAATGGATTTGGCTATGATCCTGTTTTTTATGTGCCTGAGAAAGGTCTAGCCATGGCCGAATTATCATCAGAAGAAAAAAATAAAATCAGCCACCGTGCAAATGCGTTGAAAAAGCTCGATGTGGTCTTGGATTCTATTTTAGAAAGAGCGGAGAAGTAATGAGCAAGATTTTAGTGGTTAGTGATAGCCATGGGTTGACGAAAGAACTCCAAGTGTTAAGAGAAAGGCATTCTGAAGATGTTGATTTAATGATTCATTGTGGCGATTCGGAATTGATGCCTGATGATCAAGCGATATCTGGTTATATAACGGTAAGGGGAAATTGTGATTTCGGCAGCGGATATCCGTTGGAGATGATGGCTGAGGAGGCGGGGAAGAAATTCTTCATTACGCATGGGCATCTTTATTCAGTAAAATCTTCTTTGATGAATATTAAATATAAAGCACAGGAAGTAAACGCCGATATCGTCTGTTTTGGCCACTCGCATGTCCTTGGTGCGGAAGTGATCGATGGTACCTTATTTTTAAATCCAGGCAGCATTCGTTTGCCAAGGGAACGCTTAGAAAAAACCTATGTTATTCTTGATTTGCAGGATGAGAAAGTTAAAATGTCAGTGTTTGAAGCGGATGGACGGGAAATTCCAGAGCTTGCTCGTGAATTTACCCCTCGATAAATGAGAGGGAGATTTCCTCTCCCTTTTATTTTTTTAAAAAAATAATCGAAAGTCTGTTGACTTTTTGTTATTACGGTAATATAATAAATCTTGTCTTAAACAACTTATATGTCCCAGTAGCTCAGCTGGATAGAGCAACGCCCTTCTAAGGCGTGGGTCGGGAGTTCGAATCTCTCCTGGGACGCTATACTACATGGTAGAAAAAAACTCACTTTTATAAGTGAGTTTTTTTTGCCTTCTATTTATGCTAAACTATGTTCCAAGACTATCATAAGGACGGATTTTATGAAAAAACGGGAACCTGTGAAAAGAATAGATAATGTGATCTTTTTTCCCGGACTTGAAAAAAGATTAACTGACAAAGGTCTGGAAAACCTTGAAAAGAAAAAATTCAATGAAGCGATAAACCTTTTGGAAGAAGCCAGAGAGCACGATCCTGACAATGACGAAATATTGATTGGTTTGGTTCTGGCCTATTTTGAAGCATCTTCTTTTCAAAAAGCAAAAGCACTTGCCAAAGAAATGCTTCATAAAGGAATTGGGGACTATTTGCAAATGGTCGATCTCTATTTGACGGTCCTGATCCAGCTTCATGAATACCAGGAAATTGTAACAACAATTGAAGTCTTATTAGAAGAAAAAGAGATTCCGCCTGAAAAACATGACCACTTTTTAACCATCCTGCAATTCAGCAGGAGAATGGCAGAAAACCGTCAACCAGACACAGAAACAGAAACTGAATCAATTACATATGACATCACCCCAGAGGAAACAAACGTTCATGAACTAAACCTTTTTTCGATTGATAATCTAAACGAACAAATGCTCCTCGTTTCGAGCTTGGCTGAGAAAAACATTCGCCCCTACCTCCCTGAGATTGCCGAATATTTGGCAGCAGAAGCTGGACATCCATTCCTTAAAACAATCCTGTTATCTCTTTTAAAAGAACAGGAAATTGATAGAGAATTATCTGTCATGAAATTTGAGATGGAGAAAAAAGTTATTCCAACACATCTTCCAGAAGTTAGGGAAGAACCAAGATTGAAAGAGGTAAAGGCTTTATTAGAGGCTCAATTGGAAAGTGAAGACCCCGTTCTTTTTGAAAACAGCTTCAGAATGGCAGAGCGAAATTTTTTTATAAGCTATCCTTTCGAATTGCAGCCGAAAAGCACTGCTGCTTGGGCTGCAGCCTTTCACCACTTGGCCGAATATTACCTAGGTATGGACATAAAGATACATCACTTGTCCGGAGAATATGAAGTTCCGGTGGAGGAAATAGAAGAAGCTATCGCAATGATTGAGGTAATTGAGAAAATTTCTTATCCTAATATATAGGCTTCGCTGTTGAAAGAAAACAAACCTATGTTATAATGTAGTGGTTGCATTGTGTAAAAAACACATTTAAAAGAAGGATAATAGCTTGATGGACAAGTTATTTCCAAACTCAAATTCGTTACGAATGATATGAGAATAGATTGTTGGAGGGAAAATGTATGTCAGCAAAATGGGAAAAACTAGAAGGTAACCGCGGCGTTCTTACGGTTGAAGTAAGTGCGGAAAAAGTAAATGAAGGACTAACTGCGGCTTTTAACAAAGTTGTTAAGCAAGTAAATGTTCCAGGCTTCCGTAAAGGAAAAATGCCTCGTCCAATGTTTGAAAAGCGTTTTGGTGTAGAATCACTTTATCAAGATGCATTAGATATTCTTCTTCCAGAAGCATACGGAAGTGCAATTGACGAAACAGGCATCGAGCCAATCGACCGTCCAGATATCGACATCGAGCAAATGGAAAAAGGCAAAGAACTTATCTTCAAAGCTACTGTTCAAGTAAAGCCTGAAGTAACATTAGGCGAATACAAAGGCTTAGAAGTAGAAGCACTCGATACAAACGTTACTGACGAAGACGTTGCTAACGAACTAAAAACTCTTCAAGAGCGTCAAGCTGAGCTTGTAGTTAAAGAAGAAGGCACAATTGAAAATGGTGATACTGTTGTTCTAGATTTCGAGGGATTCGTTGATGGCGAAGCGTTCGAAGGTGGAAAAGCTGAAAACCATTCACTTGAAATTGGTTCAGGATCATTCATCCCTGGCTTTGAAGAGCAATTAGTAGGTTTAGCTACTGGCGAATCCAAAGACGTGGAAGTTACATTCCCTGAAGAATATCATGCAGCTGAGCTTGCTGGTAAACCTGCAGTATTCAAAGTAACGATTCATGAGATTAAAGGTAAAGAACTTCCTGCATTAGATGACGAGTTTGCTAAAGATGTGGATGATGAAGTTGAAACATTAGACGCACTTAAAGAGAAAATCAAAACTCGTTTAGAAAACAGCAAAAAGCACGAAGCTGAGCATCATTTACGTGATACAGTTGTTGAAAAAGCTGCTGCAAATGCAGAAGTGGAAATTCCAGATGTAATGGTCAACAGCGAAGTAAATCGTATGCTTCAAGAATTCGAACAACGCTTACAAATGCAAGGTATGAACCTTGAACTTTACTTCCAATTCTCAGGTCAAGACGAAAATGCTTTACGTGAGCAAATGAAAGAAGAAGCTGTAATTCGCGTTCGTACGAACTTAACATTAGAAGCGATTGCTAAGGCTGAAAACCTTGAAGTAACTGAAGAAGAAGTTGATGCAGAACTTGAGAACATGGCTGGAATGTACAACATGACCGTTGATAGCATTAAACAAGCATTAGGCGGACTTGAAGGTATCAAATCAGACCTTAAACTTAAAAAAGCAGTTGACTTTATTGTTGAAAACAAGAAGTAATGTTTAAAATATTGCAAGGCACGATTTGAATCGTGCCTTGTTTTATACATTTTTTCAATTACATATTATAATAAGAAGTGGGAACATTTTTAACAATGGGCAGGAAAACAAGTTAGACATAGCGAATAAACAATAAATAATTTCCAGACAGGTTTGAGATTTATTTTCCTCATAATGGTTAAGATTAATGAGTACATAAGTTTTTAAAATGAATCACACCTAACAAAATGAGAGTTCTGAAAAACATATTTACCCTAAGCTTTTTATTTCCAGTCCATTGGCTTTATGTGTTACAATGCAACATACATACTATTCAATTATTAGAAAAAGACTCGAATTTTGGTTGTGTGATTCGCAAGTTACAATAGGGTTTTAACACGTTTTAAGGGGTGAAAGGATTGTTTAAATTTAATGATGAAAAAGGACAATTAAAGTGTTCCTTCTGTGGTAAAACGCAGGACCAAGTTCGTAAACTGGTTGCCGGGCCAGGAGTTTACATATGTGACGAATGTATTGAACTTTGCACCGAAATCGTTGAGGAAGAACTTGGAACGGAAGAAGAAGTAGAATTTAAAGATGTACCAAAGCCAAAAGAAATTTGTGAAATTCTTGATGAATATGTTATTGGTCAAGATCAAGCAAAGAAGTCTCTTTCTGTTGCAGTTTACAATCACTATAAGCGCATCAATTCTAATAGCAAAATAGATGATGTTGAGCTTGCAAAGAGTAATATTTGTATGATTGGACCTACAGGAAGCGGTAAAACTTTACTAGCACAAACACTGGCACGTATTCTGAATGTACCTTTTGCGATTGCAGATGCAACTTCCCTTACCGAAGCTGGATATGTTGGGGAAGATGTTGAGAACATTTTATTAAAATTAATTCAATCTGCTGATTATGATGTTGAAAAGGCAGAAAAAGGAATTATTTATATTGATGAAATTGATAAAATCGCACGAAAATCCGAAAATCCTTCGATTACAAGGGATGTTTCTGGTGAAGGTGTTCAACAAGCATTATTAAAAATTCTTGAAGGTACGGTTGCAAGTGTTCCACCACAAGGGGGAAGAAAACACCCGCATCAAGAATTTATCCAAATCGATACAACGAATATTTTATTTATCTGCGGCGGAGCATTTGACGGGATTGAACCGATTATTAAGCGTCGTTTAGGCCAAAAAGTTATTGGTTTTGGTTCAGATATTAAGCAGCAGGAAGTGGGACAAAAAGAACTTCTTTCCAAAGTATTACCTGAAGACTTATTACGCTTTGGATTAATTCCTGAATTTATCGGACGTCTTCCTGTAATCGCAAGTCTTGAGCAATTGGACGAAGCAGCATTGATTGAAATTTTAACAAAGCCAAAAAATGCACTTGTTAAACAATATCAAAAAATGCTTGAAATCGATGAGGTTGAACTTCAATTTGAAGAAGGCGCATTGACTGAAATTGCCAAAAAGGCAATTGAACGCAAAACCGGCGCCCGTGGTTTACGTTCGATTATCGAAGGAATTATGCTCGATGTTATGTTTGACCTACCTTCACGTGATGACATTACAAAGTGTGTCATTACTAAAGAAACGGTTATTAACAATAGTGTTCCAAAACTTCTTTTGGAAGATGGAACTGTTGTTGCTGAAGAAAAATCTGCATAATAATTGACGAAGACTCGGCTTAGGCCGGGTCTTTTCTAGTTGTATCGTCCCTCCGAACAGTTTCTTACAATTTGTGGTTTATTCCACCCCACTGCAGGAAATACTTATTAATATATATTTAGTAATAAGTTGAAATGCAGGAGGGAAATGTATGAGTTGGACGGGGATTGCCTTATTTATACAGCTATTTTTCGGAATCATCATTGGGCTGTATTTTTGGAATTTGCTGAGGAATCAGCGGACACAAAAAGTATCCATTGATCGGGAATCCCGAAAGGAAATGGATCAGCTTCGCAAAATGAGATCCATTTCACTTACAGAACCATTAGCTGAAAAAGTTCGTCCTACAAGTTTTCAAGACATTGTCGGCCAAGAAGATGGAATCAAATCATTAAAAGCAGCACTATGTGGACCAAATCCGCAGCATGTGATCATTTATGGACCGCCAGGAATTGGAAAAACAGCAGCTGCACGGCTTGTGTTAGAAGAGGCTAAAAAAAACCGTAAATCACCATTTAAACCTGAATCCGTGTTTATTGAACTAGACGCAACAACGGCACGATTTGATGAAAGAGGTATTGCCGATCCCTTAATTGGTTCCGTTCATGACCCAATCTATCAAGGTGCGGGAGCGATGGGACAAGCAGGAATTCCACAGCCGAAACAAGGGGCAGTTACCAACGCCCATGGCGGTGTCTTGTTTATCGATGAAATCGGCGAATTGCATCCGATTCAAATGAATAAGCTGTTAAAAGTATTAGAGGATCGCAAGGTCTTCCTGGAAAGTGCGTATTACCACGAGGAAAATAACCAAATCCCGACGCATATCCATGATATTTTCAAAAATGGACTTCCGGCTGATTTTCGTTTAATCGGCGCGACAACAAGAACGCCGAGTGAGATCCCGCCTGCGATTCGATCGCGCTGTATGGAGGTTTTCTTCAGGGATTTAAATCAGGAAGAAATTGTGGAAATTGCCAATAATGCCGCGAAAAAAGTTAACCTTCAAATAAGCGAACTTGGTGTGAATACCATCGCAAACTATGCAAGAAATGGCCGTGAAACAGTCAATTTGATTCAAATCGCTGCAGGACTTGCGATTACGGAAGACCGTAATTTTATCAAGGATGAAGATATTGAATGGGTCATTCATGCTAGTCAAATGTCACCAAGAATGGAAAGAAAGATTAATGATATTTCTCATGTCGGACTTATCAATGGACTGGCAGTCTATGGTCCGAATTCAGGTGCATTACTAGAAATCGAAGTGACTGTGATCCCAGCAAAAGATAAAGGATCGATCAATATTACTGGAATCGTAGATGAAGAAAGTATTGGCGGACAAGGGAAATCGATTCGTCGGAAGAGTATGGCGCGCGGTTCGATTGAAAACGTTATCACTGTTTTGCGATCAATGGGTGTACCAGCAAATGACTATGATATCCATGTGAATTTCCCAGGTGGTGTTCCCATTGACGGACCATCGGCCGGAATCGCAATGGCGACGGGAATTTATTCCGCTATTTATAAAATTCCAATCGATAACACCGTGGCAATGACAGGAGAAATAAGCATCCATGGAAATGTAAAGCCGATTGGCGGTGTCTATCCAAAGGTGAAGGCAGCGAAAAAAGCAGGAGTAAAAACGGTGATCATCCCAGAAGAAAATATGCAAACAATTCTTAAAGAAATTGACGGAATCAATATTATTCCCGTTACCCATCTACACGAGGTATTTGAGATTGCCCTAGTAAATGACTATCAGAAAATGGATGCGATCCCTGCATCGATTGAACTATCAAAAAAAGAGAGTATCTAACGAAAAACTTCGGTTTGTGGTTCAATAGGCAAACCGAAGTTTTTTATTGCATAATAATTAATGTGAGAAATCTAACAGAAACATAGAAAGAATTCTTTATGTTTGGGGAAAATAAATTCATGCTGAAAATGAGGTTTCATACACCATCTCTAAAAATAGACACTTAAAAATAAATAGGATAGAATTGTACAAAGACCATTCTGATTTTGCAGTAAAAAAATGATTTGCATGTGGAGGTGCAGTATTTTGACGAAAAAGAGCGAATTGATCGTCCCCCTCCTGCCGCTTCGAGGATTGCTCGTCTATCCGACTATGGTCCTTCATTTAGATGTAGGACGTGAAAGATCAGTACAAGCACTTGAAAAAGCAATGGTAGATGACCATTTAATATTCTTAACCACTCAAAAGGAAGTTTCTATTGATGACCCTTCTGAGGAGGATTTATACACGATTGGAACCTTAACGAAAGTTAAACAAATGCTTAAACTGCCAAACGGGACGATAAGAGTATTGGTTGAAGGATTAAATCGCGGGGAAATTGTTTCATTTCATGATGAAGAAGACCACTATGCAGTTACGATTATTACCCACGAAGACCCGGATACGAAAGATGTCGAAGACCAAGCCTTAATGAGAACGATGCTTGATTATTTCGAGCAATACATAAAATTATCGAAAAAGATCTCTGCAGAAACCTATGCTTCAGTTGCGGATATTGAAGAACCTGGCAGAATGGCGGATATCATATCTTCCCATTTACCAATCAAATTGAAGGAAAAGCAAGAAATCCTTGAAATGACAGATATTAAAGAAAGAGTAAACAAAGTAATTGATACCATTCATAACGAAAAAGAAGTCCTGAATTTAGAAAAAAAGATTGGTCAGCGTGTTAAGCGTTCCATGGAAAGGACGCAAAAAGAGTATTATTTGCGTGAGCAAATGAAGGCGATCCAAAAGGAATTAGGCGATAAGGAAGGCAAAACTGGCGAAATTGCTGAACTTACCAAAAAAATTGAGCAAGCAGGTATGCCTGAACATGTTCTTCAAGCCGCACAAAAAGAACTTGAACGTTATGAAAAGGTGCCAGCAAGCTCGGCAGAAAGTGCCGTAATTCGCAATTATATCGACTGGCTCATTTCCATCCCTTGGTCGAAAAAAACAGAGGATGACATTGATATTCTCCGTGCTGAAAAGATATTAAATCAGGACCATTACGGACTTGAAAAAGTAAAGGAGCGCGTCCTCGAATATTTAGCTGTTCAGAAGCTGACGAATTCGTTAAAAGGACCAATCCTTTGTCTTGCAGGACCTCCAGGGGTTGGGAAAACAAGCCTTGCCCGCTCGATTGCGACATCACTCAATCGAAATTTTGTCCGCATCTCACTTGGCGGTGTTCGTGATGAATCTGAAATTCGTGGACATCGCAGAACCTATGTGGGTGCAATGCCAGGACGAATCATCCAAGGAATGAAAAAGGCGGGTACGATTAACCCGGTCTTTTTACTTGATGAAATCGATAAAATGTCAAGCGATTTCCGCGGGGATCCATCAAGCGCCATGCTTGAAGTACTTGATCCTGAACAAAATAGTAACTTTAGCGACCATTATATAGAAGAAACCTATGATCTTTCCAAGGTCATGTTTATAGCGACAGCCAATAACTTATCAACAATTCCTGGTCCGCTTTTGGACCGAATGGAAATTATCACGATTGCCGGTTACACGGAACTTGAAAAAGTCCATATTTGCCGAGATCATTTACTTCCAAAACAGATTAAAGAAAATGGTCTTTCCAAAGGAATTCTTAAGGTCCGCGATGATGCGATTCTAAAAGTGGTTCGTTACTACACACGTGAAGCAGGCGTTCGAAGTTTAGAGCGTCAGATGGCAACACTTTGCCGGAAAACGGCAAAAATCATTGTTTCCGGTCAAAAGAAGCGTGTCATCATTACCGAAAAGAATATTGAAGAGTTTTTAGGAAAAACAAGATTCCATTATGGGATGGCCGAGTCAGAAGATCAAGTTGGAGTAGCAACTGGGTTAGCCTATACAACGGTGGGTGGAGACACTCTTCAGATTGAGGTTTCTTTAGCACCAGGTAAAGGGAAACTTGTGTTAACTGGAAAGCTTGGCGACGTAATGAAGGAATCAGCACAAGCGGCGTTTAGTTATATCCGATCCAAAGCTAAGGAACTAGGGATTGATGAGGATTTCCATGAAAAATATGATATCCACATTCACGTTCCAGAAGGTGCAGTTCCTAAGGATGGACCATCGGCCGGTATTACCATAGCAACGGCGCTTGTATCAGCCTTGTCGGGCAGAGCCATTCGCCGAGAAGTAGGAATGACCGGAGAGATTACTTTAAGAGGAAGAGTTCTTCCAATTGGCGGCTTAAAAGAAAAAACACTTAGTGCCCATCGAGCGGGCTTAACAAAAATTATTCTTCCAAAGGATAATGAAAAAGATATTGATGATATTCCTGAAAGCGTTAGGAATGAACTGGATTTTGTCCTTGTTTCCCATGTGGACGAAGTCTTGAAGCATGCCCTGTTGGAAGGTGAAGTGAAATGAAGGTAGTCAGCTCAGAGATAGTCATCAGTGCAGTAAAGCCAGAACAATACCCGGAAACAGACTTACCTGAATTTGCGCTTGCAGGTCGTTCCAATGTCGGTAAATCTTCTTTTATCAATAAAATGCTAAACCGAAAAGGTTTGGCGAGAATATCCTCCAAGCCAGGAAAAACACAAACGCTTAATTTCTATTTAATTAACGAAATGCTGCATTTTGTCGATGTTCCTGGTTATGGATACGCAAAGGTTTCAAAATCTGAGCGGGCTGCTTGGGGAAGAATGATTGAAACGTATTTTACATCGCGGGAGCAATTAAAAGCGGCGGTTCAAATTGTTGATCTTAGACATCCACCATCAAAGGATGATGTCATGATGTATGATTTTTTAAAGCATCACGAAATTCCCTGTGTCATCATTGCTACCAAGGCAGATAAAATCCCCAAAGGCAAATGGCAAAAGCATTTAAAAATAGTAAGAGAAACCTTAGATCTTGATAAAAATGACCAAATGGTTCTTTTCTCATCGGAAACTGGTTTAGGAAAAGACGAAGCATGGTCTGTTCTACAGAGTTTTATGTAAAAAATAAACGCCTGGGCATAAGCGCCAGGCGTTATTTTTTCTTCTTTAGGAGAAAATAAATACCAACCACAATGAGAAGAGCGGGCCAAAATTTCCACACAAAACTCATCCCATTTTGAAGTAAATCAAAATAGGCAGTAATTTTATCATAAAATAACAGAAGGATTGCTAAAATAAGAAAGAGGAATGCTTGGAACAATCCTGAATTCGTCTTTTGAAATCGCAGAAAAAAACCGATTGAAATGATTAAAATTAACATACCAATATTGTTACTAGGCCAAAAGGACACCTTACCGACAAGATGGAAGTGAAGTCCAAATCCAGCCATAATGACCCCAGGAAGTATTGCCTCAGACTCTTTAGCAGAATACCCTTGACCTAAAAAGGCAATTCCAACAATCATAAGTAAGGTCGGCCATGTGAAAAATTGTTGGAAAATAGTGATCCCAGTTTGCTGCAATAGGAAGT
This sequence comes from Neobacillus sp. C211, assembly GCF_051842875.1. NCBI lineage: Bacteria > Bacillati > Bacillota > Bacilli > Caryophanales > Bacillaceae > Neobacillus > Neobacillus sp. C211. Next base: position 120,033 of record NZ_JBPXRO010000005.1, on the reverse strand, counting down.
AAGCTCCAAAGCCTATAAGAATGATCCCAGGAAAAATTCGTTGATTCTTCATTAAAAACACCGCTTCCAGTAAGGTTCACTTGAATCTCGTCCATTTTTTTGGTACTGTACATAAGGAAGTATTTAAAAAAATAGTTATGGGTATTAAGAAAGTCTAAAGGAAACTTTGTTAATGTGTCCCTATCGGGATCAGCATTACTCGACTTTACTTAAATATATTACCATATAGTTTCGTTTTCTGTTCACATTTTTCGAGCAAAAGTCGAAATTGCTCATGATATAATCATACTAGTTAAGTTGCAATATCTATTGGGGGTGTCCTTTCAAATGCATACATTAGTGATCGGTATTAACTATAAAACTGCCCCTGTGGAAATTCGTGAGCGGTTGTCATTTAATGAAGCTGATCTTGCGGAGGCCATAAAAAAATTAAATACCAAAAAAAGCATCCTAGAAAATATCATCTTGTCTACATGTAATCGTACGGAAATTTATGCGGTTGTGGATCAATTACATACAGGCCGCTATTATATTAAAGAATTTCTGTCAGAATGGTTCGGGATAGAACAAAAAGAATTTTCTCCGTTTTTATTTGTGTATGAAGACGATGGCGCAGTTGATCATTTATTTAACGTTACTTGTGGACTTAATTCCATGGTTTTAGGAGAAACACAAATCCTTGGCCAGGTTCGTACGAGCTTTATACTAGCGCAGGAAGTTGGAACTACGGGGACCGTATTTAACCACTTATTTAAACAAGCGGTTACCGTTGCCAAACGCGCGCATTCAGAAACGGATATTGGTGCGAATGCTGTATCTGTCAGCTATGCCGCAGTGGAATTGGCGAAGAAGATTTTTGGTTCACTTGCTAATAAACATGTGTTAATTTTTGGCGCAGGAAAAATGGGCGAATTGGCTGCCCAAAACCTGCATGGTAACGGTGTGAAGAAAGTTACAGTTATCAATCGGACCTATGAAAAAGCACAAGACTTAGCTCATCGTTTCAGCGGCAAAGCAAGATCCTTAGCTGAATTAGAGAAATCATTGGCGGAAGCAGATATCCTGATCAGTTCAACCGGTGCAAAAGACTTTGTTATTTCAAAAGAAATGATGGTCAAGGTCGAGAAAAAGCGCAAGGGTAAGCCGTTATTTATGGTGGACATTGCAGTACCGCGCGACTTGGATCCAAGAATAGCTGAACTTGAAAATGTTTTTTTATACGATATCGATGATCTAGAGGGGATTGTTGAGGCCAACCTGCAAGAACGTAAGAAGGCGGCTGAAAAAATCATGCTCATGATTGAAAAAGAAATCGTTGAGTTCAAGCAATGGCTAGGTATGCTTGGAGTGGTCCCGGTTATCTCGGCGCTTAGAGAAAAAGCACATGTAATCCAATCGGAAACCATGGTTAGTTTGGAGAGAAAGCTGCCAAATTTATCAGAGCGTGATCTAAAAGTGTTAAATAAACATACAAAAAGTATCATCAACCAGCTCTTAAAAGACCCTATATTACAAGCGAAAGAATTGGCTGCGCGACCTGATGCAAATCAAGCAATGGACCTTTTCATGAAGATCTTTAATATTGAAGAGCTTGTTGAAGAACAACATTCGAAAGCAGCCGAAACCAATCAAATACCGGTTACAACACCGCAGGCTTCCTTTCAGTCATAAGGGGTATGTTCTATGTTTAATGTCTTTATGACAAGGCTTCATGAATTAACCGTTGTTCTATATGCCTTCAGTGTGTTGTTATATTTTTTCGATTTTCTACATCATAACCGGAAGGCAAACCGTATTGCTTTCTGGTTACTTGCATTTGTATGGGTTTTGCAAACCGTCTTTCTCGGAATCTATATGTATAAAACAGGCAGATTCCCTGTGTTAACTATCTTTGAGGGACTCTATTTTTATGCTTGGATATTAGTCACATTGTCAATTGGTATAAATCATTTATTACGAGTCGATTTTATCGTCTTTTTCACGAATATACTTGGCTTTACGGTCATGGCGATTCATACATTTGCCCCGATGCAATATGGTTCGCATATCATGGCGAAGCAGCTTGTTTCTGAACTGCTTTTGATTCATATTACGATGGCGATCCTCTCATACGGGGCCTTTTCATTATCATTCGTTTTTTCGACATTATATCTGCTTCAATATGATTTATTAAAAAGGAAAAAATGGGGAACTAGACTCTTACGACTGGCCGACTTAGATAAGCTTGAAAAATCATCCTACATATTGGCCGTAATCGGTGTTCCGATGCTTCTGCTCAGTCTCATCTTAGGATTGCAGTGGGCCTTTCTTAAGGTACCCGGGATGCCATGGTACGATATGAAAATCATCGGTTCATTTCTGTTATTAACCGTCTATAGTATTCTTTTATATCTTCGAATTGTGAAAAATCTATCGGGAAGAAAATTAGCAATTTGGAATACAGCTGCCTTTTTAATTGTTTTAATTAACTTTTTCTTATTTGGTCAATTATCATCTTTTCATTTATGGTATGCGTAGCGCATAACCTCAGGAGGTCGCAATCATGAGAAAAATAATTGTAGGTTCTAGGCGAAGCAAATTGGCATTAACACAAACTAATTGGGTGATGGATCAGCTAAAAAAGTTGGACCCTCGCTTTGATTTTGAAGTAAAAGAAATCGTCACAAAAGGGGACCAAATCCTTGACGTTACCCTTTCGAAAGTTGGCGGCAAAGGACTTTTTGTAAAAGAAATTGAGCAAGCAATGCTTGATAAAGAGATTGATATGGCCGTTCATAGTATGAAAGATATGCCAGCTGTCTTACCAGAAGGACTTACAATTGGCTGCATTCCTTTTCGTGAGGACCACCGTGATGCGCTAATTTCAAGAGGTCATGTGAAGTTAAAAGATTTAAAACCAGGTGCAATTATCGGGACAAGCAGTCTTCGCCGCAGTGCACAGCTATTAGCAGTCCGTCCAGATTTAGAGATTAAATGGATCCGAGGGAATGTGGATACAAGATTAGCAAAATTAGAAACAGAAGAATACGATGCGATTATTTTAGCTGCAGCTGGCCTCTACCGTCTTGGCTGGGCTTCTGATGTTGTCACCGAATTCCTCGATGCCGATCTATGCATTCCTGCTGTCGGTCAAGGAGCATTGTCGATCGAATGCCGTGAAGATGATAAAGAACTTCTCGAACTTTTTGAAAAATTCACTTGCCAGAAAACGGAAAGAGCAGTTCGTGCAGAGCGTGCCTTCCTTCAAAAAATGGAAGGCGGGTGTCAGGTACCAATTGCCGGCTTCGCCTATGTAGCTGAAAATGATGAAATTGTCCTAAATGTTTTAGTGGCTTCACCAGAAGGACATGAAATCATTAAAGAAGAAGTTAGAGGACAAAATCCAAAAGAGCTTGGTGTTCAGGCGGCTGACTTACTAATTCAAAAAGGTGGGAAAGACCTAATTGATAAGGTAAAGCGGGAGCTCGAAGGTCAATGATCCAATCGTTACCTTTGCTTGATAAAACCGTTCTTATTCCAAGAGGAGAAAATCAAGCAAAATCCTTTTCACAACTTGTAGAAAGGTATGGAGGGATTCCAATCGAAATCCCTCTTATTGCCTTTCGTCCGATAGAAAAAAATCAGCGCCTTCACGAAGCTTTGCTGGTTCTTGATACATATGACTGGATTATTTTTACGAGTAACGTAACCGTTGAAACCTTCTTTTCTTTTTTAAAGGAGGAAGGGGTTAGCGAAGCGTTTCCGAAAATCGCTGTTATTGGCAAAAAGACAGCAGAGGTTTTGATGGAAAGAGGGCTATCTCCAGCGTTCGTCCCGTCAGCTTATGTTGCGGAAACGTTTGTAGAGGAATTTATCCCATTGATTGATAAGGGTTCACGGGTGCTCGTTCCAAAAGGAAACCTTGCCCGAGAATATATCGCCAGATCCTTAACAGGGGCCGGTGCCTTGGTCGATGAGGTTGTGATCTACGAAACCTATATGCCCGACGAAAGCCGCCTGAGGCTGGCTAATATGCTAGCAGATAACCAACTGGATATCCTCACGTTTACAAGCCCTTCAACGGTGGACCATCTAATGGATGTCGTGAAGGAGTATCGATTGGATGAGCAGCTGAAAAATTGCATCATTGGCTGTATCGGTCCGGTTACCGAGAAAAAATTACGTGCTTATGGATTAATGGTCCATGCCTCACCAAAAGAGTACACCGTAAAAGAAATGATTAACAGTACGATTGCCTATTTAGATATGGAGGAATAATAAATGGAACTTCAATTTAAACGTCATCGCCGCTTACGCTCAAGTGCGAGCATGCGCTCACTTGTTAGAGAAAATCACTTAAAAGCGGAGGACTTTATTTATCCGTTATTTATTTATGAAGGTGAGAATATTCGCAAGGAAGTCTCATCCATGCCTGGAGTATACCAAGTATCGATGGATCATTTGGAAGCTGAAATGGAAGATATTGTTGCCCATGGAATTAAATCCGTTCTCCTATTTGGGATTCCAAAAACGAAAGATGCATGCGGTGAGCAAGCCTTTCATGACCATGGAATTGTCCAGGTGGCGACCCGTTTTATCAAAGAAAAATACCCAGAGATCATTGTCGTTGCGGATACATGTCTTTGTGAGTATACTAGCCATGGGCACTGCGGAGTAGTTGAAGGGGAGAAGGTTCTAAATGATCAGTCACTTGAATTGCTTGTAAAAACTGCAGTTGCTCAAGCGAAAGCAGGTGCAGACATTATTGCGCCATCTAACATGATGGACGGCTTTGTTGCGGCGATCCGTGCGGGATTGGATGAAGCAGGCTTTACAGAGATTCCGATCATGTCTTATGCCGTAAAATATGCATCGGCATTCTACGGACCTTTCCGTGAAGCTGCGGAAGGTGCGCCGCAATTTGGCGATCGCAAGACCTATCAAATGGACCCTGCTAACCGGATGGAAGCCTTTAGAGAAGCAGAATCCGATGTGGAGGAAGGTGCCGATTTCCTAATCGTGAAACCGGGTATGCCATACCTTGACATTGTTCGTGATATGAAAAATACCTTTAATTTACCGATTGTTATTTACAATGTAAGCGGAGAATATGCAATGGTTAAAGCCGCTGCCCAAAACGGCTGGATTGATGAGAAAAACACGGTTCTTGAAATGTTAATGGGTATGAAACGTGCAGGTGCTGACCTTATTATTACTTATGCTGCCAAAGATGCAGTTCGCTGGTTAAAAGAAGACCAATAATTTGAAAAGAGGGAACAGAATGCGTTCTTATACGAAGTCGATTGAAGCATTTAAAGAAGCCCAAACCATCATGCCAGGCGGAGTGAATAGCCCGGTTCGTGCATTTAAATCCGTGAATATGGACCCGATTTTTATGGAAAGAGGAAAAGGTTCTAAAATCTATGATATAGATGGCAATGAATACATTGACTATGTTCTTTCATGGGGGCCGCTTATCCTCGGCCATACGAATGACCGTGTGGTAGAAGGCTTAAAAAAGGTTGCAGAACTTGGGACAAGTTTCGGTGCACCTACTTTAATGGAAAATAAACTAGCTAATCTTGTCATTGAGCGTGTACCATCAATCGAAGTCATTCGGATGGTATCTTCAGGTACAGAAGCAACGATGAGTGCGCTTCGTTTAGCCAGAGGCTATACGGGCCGGAATAAGATTTTGAAATTTGAAGGCTGTTACCATGGTCATGGGGACTCCCTTTTGATTAAGGCGGGCTCAGGCGTGGCAACACTTGGTTTACCTGACAGCCCTGGTGTTCCAGAAGGTGTAGCGAAAAATACGATCACAGTGCCATACAATGACCTTGAGAGCGTGAAGTTTGCTTTCGAACAATTTGGCGACGATATCGCGTGTATTATCGTTGAACCTGTGGCCGGTAATATGGGACTAGTTCCACCACTGCCAGGATTCTTAGAAGGTCTACGTGAAATTACTTCCGATCACGGCGCATTGCTTATTTTTGATGAAGTAATGACTGGCTTCCGTGTAGGCTACAATTGTGCACAAGGCTATTTCAATATCACTCCGGATATTACATGTCTTGGAAAAGTAATCGGCGGCGGCCTTCCTGTTGGTGCTTATGGCGGTAAAGCGGAAATCATGAAGCAAATTGCTCCAAGCGGTCCGATTTATCAAGCAGGAACCCTGTCTGGTAACCCATTGGCAATGACAGCTGGCTATGAAACGTTAAGCCAATTAACACCAGCACATTATGAGGAGTTTATCCGTAAGGGTGACTTACTGGAAAAAGGCTTTAAGGCTGCTGCTGAAAAATATGATATTCCAATAACATTTAACCGTGCAGGTTCGATGATTGGCTTCTTCTTTACCAATGAAGCTGTCATTAATTATGAGGTAGCAAGATCATCCAATTTGGAATTCTTCGCAGCCTATTATCGCGAGATGGCTCTTCAAGGGATCTTCTTGCCGCCTTCACAATTTGAAGGTTTGTTCTTATCTACGGAGCATTCCGATGAGGATATTGAAAAGACAATCCGTGCAGCAGAGATTGCTTTTTCGAAGCTTAAATAAGATGGTTCCCGGCACCCACTTTTTTGGTGGGTGTTTTTTTGTGTAGTTAGAAACTTAATTAGTTGAGGCAGTTCGGGGACCGGCTTTTATAACATTCGAGAGTAGCTCAAAAATGGGGTTTGGCGGAAATCATCCGAGTTTTGGCGGAATAATTGTTAAAGTTGGCGGAATAAAGTCCGAGTTTGGCGGAATCATTCAGAAATTCAGCGGAATCCAAACGCAACTTGGCGGAATCCGCCCTCACTATAAGAAGAGCAATCCCCTGGAAATCAAAGAAATCAAGGTCTGAGTACTCTAAAAATAGGTAACTAAAAAGCAGTTTGGCGGAAATCATCCGAGTTTTGGCGGAATTATTGTTAAAGTTGGCGGAATAAAGTCCAAGTTTGGCGGAATCATTCAGAAATTCAGCGGAATCCGAACGCAACTTGGCGGAATCCACCCAATACATCCCCCCCACCATCCGAAACCCAAACCCCAAACCAGCTCCCACCCCTAAATAAAACTCCAATCCCCCTCCATTCCTAAATACTTCGATTCTTTTCCAGACGAAACTCTCTTTTTTATCATAAATAAAAGCCTTGGTTCATAGAGTGTAAGTGACATAGTGATTTTGAGTGAAGGAAACGAAAGGAGGAGTCGCTTTGTCTCAGGAGAATCAATCGTGCCTACGATTTTCTTTGGAGGAGTCATTGTGGTTTAGAAAAGGACAGGAAGTCGAAGAGCTTGTTTCCATTTCTCTAGACCCAGACATTACCATCCAAGAAAACGATCAGTACGTAACCATAAGAGGTTCGCTAGAACTCACAGGCGAATATAAAAGTTACGAACCTACCAATGAAAACGAAGATGAAAATGTAACATCGCAAAAGTTTGTAGAGAGGGTCGATGCACGAGAGGGAGGAAACTGTGAGTTTTCACATCGATTCCCTGTCGATATCACGATCCCCAATAATCGAATCCAAAGTATCTATGATATCGATGTCCTCGTCGAATCCTTTGATTATTCGATTCCTGAGCGCAGCTGCCTCAAGCTAGCAGCTGAACTGACCATTAGCGGCTTATACGGAATTGAGCAACAACAGAAGCAACAACAACAACCGCAGGAAGAAGTAGTTGAACTTGAGCTTATCCCTCGCTCTGAAATTGAGTTCTTTGAGGAAGATGACGAGGAAATTGAAGACGAACTTGCATCAGTTCATAGCAGTTACCAAGATAACTTCTTGTTTGAAGCTGAGGCAAGAAAACCACAAGAAGAAGACGAGAGTGTGGAAATTTTACCGAAGTTTCCGACCTTCAATTATCAACCACAGGAAGACGTTGAGGAAGAAGCTAACCAACCATCCTTGGATTTCGTAGAGGCAAGAAGTGAAGCCAGCAAACCATCCTTGGATCTCGTAGAGGCAAGGAGTGAAGCCAATAAACCATCCTTGGATTTCGTAGAGGCAAGAAGTGAAGCCAGCAAACCAGCCTGGGAATTCGAAGAAACAAGAAGTGAAGCCAGCAAACCTACATGGAATTTCCAAGAAGCAAGAAGTGAAGCTAGCCAGCCAGCTGAGACCATCCAGCCAGAAGTGGTTGGAGTAGAGCCAGCGCCACCTTCAACTGTCCAGTTTGAGGAAGAAGTGAATCCAGCAGAGGAAAGCTCTTCCGTACATGAAGAAGCACCACCAAAGAATATAAAAAAGAAAAAAACACCAAAAAAGAAAAGCATGACATTAACTGAATTTTTTGCAAGGAAGGATGAAAGTTCTGCCCAGGCGAAAGTAAAAGTTTGTATCGTCCAAAAGGGTGATACCGTTAACAGCGTGGCAGATCGATATGATGTTTCGGTACAAAACCTCATGCGCATCAACAATCTTGAACTTAGCCAAGACATATTTGAAGGTCAAGTATTATATATTCCCGGCAGCCTTACAAAAAAATAATTATTAAAAGATGAGCGGGTTACTTTGACCTGCTCACCTTCTTTTCATACACAGTCAAAGTGCTCCAGTCCATACGCCGCTAAACGGGCGCATACGCTTTTATATTTGAAAGTGAGTTGAGTACTCTTGAGTAACCCGAATCAACTAAACACATTTGCTCACATCTTAAAAAACTACCTTGTTGAGCCTCATTTTGTAGAGGATTTCGGCAGCGTTCAGAAGATTTATTCAAATAAAGGGACGTTTGCCTTAAAAAAAATCGACCCTGCGACCGGGACCGACTTCATTCGCCATGTTCATCTTCTCTACCAAAAAGGGTATAATCGCATCGTTCCCATTTACCCTACGATGGACGGCAGGTATGCGGTCTTACACGAGAACAATCTTTATTACTTAATGCCGTGGATGTCGAATGAACACAAGGAAGACCGGCAGCAAAAAGATCAACAGCTTTTTCGTGAACTCGCTCGTCTTCATACCCTATCCGCCCAAGAAATTACCTTGAACAAAGAAGAGCGGACTGAGCACTATGAAAAGACGATTCAACAGCATGAAAAACAACAGGCATTTCTCGATGGCTTCATCGACGAATGTGAAAAAAAGACCTATATGTCGCCGTTTGAATTGTTATATTGCCTTTATTACAATGAAATCAGCCAGGCGCTCCGATTTTCGAAAACGAAATTTGAAGAATGGTATGAAAAAACGAAAGACGATGAAAAGGCCCGTATGGTTATTACGCACGGAAAATTGTCACCCGAGCATTTCTTGTATGATGATAAAGGGTACGGTTATTTTATTAATTTTGAGAATGCTCACTACGGCTCACCGATTCACGATCTCCTTCCCTATTTATCACGTGCCTTAAATACCAACCCGAAGCGCAGCGACACAGCCATTGACTGGGTATACCATTACTTTAAATACTTTCCATTTAAAGCAGATGAAAAGCTATTATTCTACAGCTATTTAGCGCTTCCGATTCCAATCATTCAAGTGGCAGAAAGCTACTATCGAAAGTCGCGTCCAAAGAATGAATTAAAATATGTCCGTCAGCTGCAGCACCGCTACTGGCATTTGAAAAATTCCGAATATGTCGTCATGAGAATGACCGAAATGGATGCGCAGGCAGCCGCCGCCGCAGCAAAAGAAGGAGCCCAGCCGCAGTAATCATCTGCAAAATGGGCTCCTTAAACGATTTCGAAATATAGTGACACGGCTATGGCAACAAAAACTGTTAATAATAAGATATCAAAAAACGTTGGAATGATGAGTGTTCGAATAAATTGGAAGATCACAAACGGAATAATTAACTGTGCGCAAACTCTCCGACAGGTTCTAAACCAGGGTTGGTATTTAAATTTATTGAAATTTCTTTTCATCGACAACCCCCCTTTACAAATCTGGCATATATTTTTCTTTATGTATATTCCACAAGTGCGGAGAACTCTCCAAAAAAACGGCATATAGTATAAAAAATAAAAAAAGTGGTTATCATTATTGACGTCAAACCCTTTTTTTCGGTAGTATAACTATATAATTTAATTATATAAGCAAAGACAGGGAAGAGTACGATACAAACCTGCTTCAAGAGAGGGAAATCACTAGCTGGAAGTTTTCCTAAGCAGAAAGTCGGAAGGTCGCCCACGAGCTTCTTCTGCGAACGGATTTTTAAAATCCTAATAGTTGAAGACGGACTAAATCCGTTATCTACATAAGTGCCAATCCGTTTTTTGGATTGGAAAAAAGGTGGTACCGCGAAGCAAACTCCATTCGTCCTTTTATGACGAATGGGGTTTTTTATGTGGAAAAGGAATCAAAGGAGGAATTTTACAATGGAAACAAAGGAACTAACAATGCCTACCAAATACGATCCGCAAACGATTGAAAAAGGCCGTTATGAATGGTGGTTAAAGGGTAAGTTTTTCGAAGCAAAAAACGATGAGGCCAAAGAGCCGTACACAGTTGTTATTCCGCCGCCAAACGTTACCGGGAAACTTCATTTAGGTCATGCCTGGGATACAACGCTTCAAGACATCGTGACCCGGATGAAGCGGATGCAAGGGTATGACGTTCTCTGGTTGCCAGGGATGGACCATGCTGGGATTGCTACCCAAGCTAAAGTAGAAGAAAAACTTCGCAATGAAGGAAAAAGCCGCTACGATCTAGGAAGAGAGAAGTTCGTTGAGGAAACATGGAAGTGGAAGGAAGAATATGCTTCCCATATCCGCCAGCAGTGGTCGAAACTGGGCTTAGGCTTAGATTATAGCCGCGAGCGTTTCACGCTGGATGCAGGCTTATCTGATGCCGTTAAAGAGGTGTTTGTTACCCTTTATAAAAAAGGTCTCATTTACCGCGGTGAATATATTATTAACTGGGATCCGTCCACTAAAACAGCTCTATCCGACATTGAAGTCATTTATAAAGATGTTCAAGGTGCTTTTTATCATATGAGTTATCCGCTTGCCGATGGTTCTGGACAGATTGAAGTGGCTACGACCCGTCCTGAGACGATGCTTGGTGATACTGCGGTTGCTGTTCATCCAGAAGACGACCGCTACAAGCACCTGATTGGCAAAACTGTTATCCTCCCAATTGTTGGCCGTGAAATTCCAATCGTTGGTGATGACTATGTGGATATGGAATTCGGATCTGGTGCGGTAAAAATTACGCCAGCACACGACCCGAACGATTTTGAAGTGGGTAATCGTCATAATCTAGAGCGAGTTCTCGTAATGAACGAAGACGGTTCGATGAATGATAGAGCTGGCAAGTATAAAGGACTCGACCGTTTTGAATGCCGTAAGCAAATCGTTAAGGACTTGCAGGAACAAGGTGTTCTTTTCAAAATTGAAGAGCATCCGCATTCCGTAGGGCACTCCGAACGAAGCGGTGCAGTTGTTGAACCGTATCTTTCCACCCAGTGGTTTGTTAAAATGCAGCCTCTCGCAGATGAAGCGATTGCCCTGCAAAGTAAAGATGAAAAAGTAAACTTTGTCCCAGACCGGTTTGAAAAGACCTACTTACGTTGGATGGAGAATATCCGCGACTGGTGTATTTCGAGACAGCTTTGGTGGGGTCACCGAATTCCAGCTTGGTACCACAAGCAAACAGGTGAAGTATACGTTGGTACAGAAGCACCGGCAGACGCTGAGAACTGGGAGCAGGATAAAGACGTACTTGATACATGGTTCAGCTCCGCGCTATGGCCTTTTTCAACCATGGGCTGGCCTGATACTGAAGCGAACGATTACAAGCGCTACTTCCCAACCGATGTTTTAGTAACAGGCTATGATATTATCTTCTTCTGGGTATCCAGAATGATTTTCCAAAGCATCGAGTTTACAGGGGAACGACCATTTAAAGATGTTCTCATCCACGGTCTCGTTCGTGACGAACAGGGACGCAAAATGAGTAAGTCACTTGGAAACGGTGTCGATCCAATGGATGTCATCGAAAAATACGGTGCTGATGCATTGCGTTATTTCCTGTCAACAGGAAGTTCACCTGGTCAAGATTTACGCTTCAGCTTTGAAAAAGTAGAGTCAACTTGGAACTTTGCCAATAAAATTTGGAATGCCTCCCGTTTCGCGTTAATGAATATGGACGGAATGACCTACGAAGAGATTGATTTTAGCGGGGAAAAATCGGTTGCTGACAAGTGGATTTTAACACGTTTAAATGAAACGATTGAACATGTGACAAGACTATCTGACCGTTATGAATTTGGTGAAGTGGGCCGTGCATTATACAACTTTATCTGGGATGACTTCTGTGATTGGTATATTGAAATGGCGAAATTGCCGCTATATGGTGAAGATGAAGCAGCGAAGAAAACAACTCGTTCGATTCTGGCACATGTATTAGATCAAACAATGCGATTATTGCATCCATTCATGCCATTTATCACCGAGGAAATTTGGCAGAACCTTCCTCACCAAGGTGAATCAATTACGACTGCAGCTTGGCCTGAAGTAAATCCAGCTCATTCTGATGACCAAGCAGCTCAAGAAATGAAACTGCTCGTCGAGATGATTCGCGCGGTTCGGAATATTCGTGCTGAAGTAAACACACCAATGAGTAAGAAAATCAAAATGCTTGTTAAAGCGAAGGATGAAACAGTTCTCAAAGCTATCGAGAATAACCGCGGCTATATAGAACGCTTCTGTAATCCAGAAGAATTACAAATGGGTGTTGAACTTGATACGCCTGAAAAAGCAATGACTGCCGTGATTACTGGATTAGAAATCATCCTGCCGCTTGAAGGCTTGATTAACATTGATGAAGAAATTGCCCGACTGGAAAAAGAATTTGAACGCTTAAATAAAGAAGTCGACAGAGTTCAGAAGAAACTAAGCAATGAAGGCTTCATGAAAAAGGCACCTGATAGTGTTGTAGCCGAAGAGCGTGCCAAGGAAGATGATTATCGCGAAAAAAGAGCGATTGTCGAAGCACGAATTAAAGAATTAAGAGGGTAATAATTAGTTTGGCGAGGCGAATTCTCTGAGGATTCGTCTCGCCTTATTACTAAGACATTGAAAACAATATCAACATGTTTGATGCAAATATGCCAGAGATTACAATTTATCAGCGGTTTTCAGGAATATATCAGCGGAAACGTCTAATATATCAGCGAAAATTGGATTTTATCAGCGAATCAAAAAATAGATTCCACTTTAGAAGTAAATATTAATCAAACATTAAAATATAGATGGGGTGTTACGAATGTTTGCTACATATAAAGAAGCCCTAGAATGGATTCATGCGCGGTTAAGGCTGGGAATCAAGCCGGGGTTAAAGCGGATGGAATGGATGATGGACAAGCTTGGTAATCCAGAAACGAAAATGAAGACGGTTCATATTGGCGGTACAAATGGTAAAGGCTCCACCGTTACTTTTCTGCGTTCAATTCTTGAAGCAGGTGGGTATTCAGTGGGTACCTTCACCTCGCCCTATATTGAACAGTTCAATGAGCGGATTAGTGTAAATGGGAAAGCCATATCAGATGCGGAGCTGCTCCAACTAGCAAATATCATTCGCCCATTGGCGGACGAATTAGAAGAAACAGAGCTTGGCGGGCCGACTGAGTTTGAAGTCATCACCGCGATGGCGTTCCATTATTTCGCAACTATGAACAAGGTTGACGTTGTCATTTTTGAAGTCGGTCTAGGCGGTCGATTTGATTCAACGAATATCATCCAGCCATTAGCCTCGATCATTACCAATATCGGTCTTGATCACACGAACATCCTCGGCAACACCTATGAGGAAATTGCTTTTGAAAAAGCAGGGATAATTAAAGAGCATACCGCCATTTTTACGGCTGTCAAACATCCAGGGGCGATCGAGGTAATTGAGGACCAAGCAAATAAGAAAAAAGCACCTCTTTACCGCTTAAATCAGGAATTTTCGATTAGTGCTCATAAATCCCTTTCTAATGGTGAAGTGTTTGATGTCATCACTCAACCTCAACCCATCGCCCAATTAGAAATCAGGATGATCGGTCAGCATCAAACAGAAAATGCCGCACTTGCTGTCATGGCCGCCCAATTTTTAAATCAAAAAGGTTCATTCCTGATTACAGAGAAATCTATTCGTACGGGCTTAAAAAAGGCGTACTGGCCAGGGAGATTTGAAATCGTTTCTGAAAGTCCACTTGTGATTATTGATGGGGCCCATAATGACGAGGGAATTTCCGCTCTAACACACGAATTAAGTACTAGATATCAAAATCGCAGTATTCAGATCGTGTTTGCCGCGCTATCGGATAAAAAACTTGATCAAATGATTGCCAAGCTGGACCAATTGGCTTCCCAACTTACCTTTGTCAGCTTCGATTTTCCACGTGCAGCAAAAGCGGAAGAATTACTCAAAATTAGCCAATCACCCAACAAATTGGCAGTCAATGACTGGGGTCCTTTTCTTATAGAAGAGATCCAAAATATAGATAACAACAGCATGTTAGTCATAACGGGTTCCCTCTACTTTATTTCAGAGGTAAAACCATTTTTGACTAACTGTTTGAAAAATACGATAAATTCTTTATGACAAGTTAATTTTTATGATGGTAAAATAATTATATTTAAATAAGACTGAGAGGAGGATAAGCATGAACGTAAAACCGAGCTTCAAGAATGCTATTTTTCTTGCCTAGCTCTTGTTTGTCCCTGCAGGAACCTGGTTCATCTATAAGGCATATCCTCCCAATTTCACTGGACATTTGTTAGATATTTTTGCATTTTTGTTATTAACCTGTGTGGTTGCATCCATGCCAATTGTCATTAATGAGATGCTTATTTTTTTAATCCAATGGGTGGCGAAAAGGGCTGGTAGGAATCGGGTGGCGGAGTATTCTTCTTGTTAAAAAAAGGTGTGGTCGAGTTGTTTATTTCAACTACGGTCACACCTTATATTTGGGTTTAATTATATTCAACTGAATTTATTATTGTATTAACATTGTCACCCCATTTAATTTTGAATTCTGGCGGTATTAGTGATCCACACTCTCTAGTAAATGTGTCTATATCAACTGTATAATTAGTTTTTAACGTACCGTCTTCCCACACTTTTCCTAATACATATAACTTACTTGGCGGATTACTTGACGATGCAACATCAATCATTTTAGCTGATAAATTTCCTTTTACACACATCTTTGAGGAAGAGAAAATATTTAAGTTATTATCAATGGTTGCGATCTTATAATTAATATCAGTTGTCGGAGCATCTGTACCTCCAACATACACAAAAGAATTATTCGCTAGCTCCAAATTTTGGTCAACATCCAATGTTTTATTTACTAGTATTTTTGATGTTCCACTTATTTTTACATTTTGCATGAATTTAGCATCACCTTTTGTTTCGATAATAACATTGGCAGCGCTATTCATGTTTTTGTTATTAGTAAATGCACCATCAGAATGGATTTTAACATTCGTTATATTATTTTCGTTACCATTTCCATCAAAAGTTAGTGTACCTGTAGTGAAAATTGTTTGGTTATCGTTTATATTATTATTACCTGAAAAATCTCCATTACCGTTTATATATACCTCATTACAAGCTAACGTGGTACATCCTGATGTGAGTTTAACCGTCTCGAATGTTGGCAACACGTAATTGTTATTGGTATCCAGTGTTGCTAGATTAATGATAGAAGCAAAGTCGATGGTCATTTTTGTAATAAGGGTGGATTCTTTACCGTTATCGCTGCCTACAACATTGAAACTAATAATTACTTTACTCGAGCTCTGAACAGGGTCTGCAGTTACAACATAATTGCTCATACGATATGGTGCATTTGTAGGAGTGGCAATGGGTGTTCCTTGAAGTACTTCTGCCATTTTTTTAGCAGCTTCCTTTTTAAAGTCCTGAATTAGCGCTGGTCGATCCCTAATGTAATCACTTACCAATTGCTGTTTAGATTCAAAAGTTTTTTGAACATCAACCTGGTAATACGAAATCCCCGCTTCAGCTGCGGCAACCGAACGAGATTTCTTCTCTACAACCTGATTTTGTTTCACACTGCTAAAAGCTTGCCCCATGAAGGAGAGGAAAACAACCATAAAAACGGTTATGATTAATAATACCGTTACAAGTGCATATCCTCGTTCATTCTTCATTAAATTCTTCATTGATAATCAGCACCCTTCATTCGATAAAGAAAAGTATCTTGAGTTATGCTGTTTTGTGGATTGTTCTTATCACTTGCACTAATTTTTAAAGACACATCATTTGCGGTTTTATTTGGTTCCACTGTTTTTGGTCCCTGACCTAGCACTGCATTAATTTCAAGTATTTTAAAGCATATATTTGAATGATTAAATATTTGAGTTTGTTGAGGAGTAGAATTTAGATTTGTAACTTTGATTTCACAATTTTCACTTTTAAATTCGTACTTAATCATCGTTTGGTGAATCTTATTTAAGTTGGTGATTAAGAGATTGGTTTCTTGAATCATTGAGTTTTTTGAGATTGCTTTTTGCGAAAAATTATAGCCTTGAAAAAAAACACTCCAAGCAATAATACCTATAAAGGAAAGAATTGAAAGAGTAACAAGTACTTCAATTAGTGTTAAACCATTTTCTGTTCTCTTCATATATCTCATTTCCTATCTTTTAACATATCCGAATGTTTCACTAACGACATGTCTATTCTTTTTATCTAACAGTTGAACAACAATCGAATTGATACTTGATAATCTTGAACTTGTTTCAGGAAACCTATTAATTTTAATATTAACGTCGTAATTATCTTTAGTTGTTTCGAAATTATAATAGTTAACATCATAGGCGAACCTGCTATAAGCCACTTTCGGTTCTGTTGGTGTAAAACCAGTGACTTGATCCGTTTTAACCAGAAACCATTTCACATCACTCGATTCTTGCCAATTAACAAGAACTTCTTTAGCAATGTTAATGGCTTTCGCTTTATCTTGATTTTGATTATTCATTAGGCCCATTTGTGGGAAAAAACTCATAAAAGATAAAAAGATTATTGAGAGAAGAACAATGGATACAAGAACCTCTATAAGCGTAACACCTTTTTCATTTTGAATAAATTTCATTTCGATCAGTTCCTTAATGATAGCAAATTTGTACAAATAGAATTAAAAATATTTAGTAATTTCTACCCATAAATATTTTTCATCTTCTATTAAATGACTTAAAAGTATTATACAATATTTAGTAGGCGAATTTTGTCTGATTTTTATAGAAATCAATAAAAAACTTACTTTCTTGATGAAAAATGTAGTTTAATAGTATAAATAGACTATATAAAGAGGAGTGCATAAATGCAAATGATTTTATGGGCCAATAGTTCTATGATTGTTTTGATGTTAATAATATCCTTTTTACCTTTAGGTTACTCCTTTAAGGGGAAGTTCCTTTTAGTCTTAACTAGTTTTATCTTGTCACTTGGTGGACTTGCAGCTATTTCGATTTTACCGTTGTGGGAGATAACATTAATGCTTTTTGCTCTCATCTTTTTTGCATCTTACTTTATGAATAAACATATCGGGACATTAATTTTCAATGAAAATTCTGTCGTTGGTGAAGCTTTTGATGAGGAATTTGAGAATTACAAACCCGTTTACGAAATAGAAAGTCTAAAAGATGTTAATTTGGTGAAAATTGACGAAGAGTTAGCGTTACCTATTTCATCAAATATTAATAAAGAAAAAGATGCAGTGAGCGAATTAATTCCTTCTCCAGTAATGTCTGGTATTGAAGAAAAAACAGCTAATGAATCGGAAACAATCGGTGAGGATCTTTCATTTTTCTTAGAAAGAAATACAGAAGTAGAAGAATACGAGCAAAATAAAGATAACAACAAGGAAAACGACTATGTATTAGATATTGAGAGTTTACTGGAGATTGAAGAAAAAATGGTGCAAGAGGATTTGCTTGAAGAAATTCATGAACTTTCGCCTATCAAGGTAGAAAAGAAATTCCCTGTACAACTTGATGAGGAAGAAGAGCCAATAGATGACTCTCTATTCGATTTTCTTCTCGCGCAAAAAGAAGTAGCTTCAGAACGAGATGATATCCTAGATGAAATTGTACCGAAGGAAAAGGTTAGTTTACAAAAGTAACTAATAATAATTGTTAAATATAATAGATTTCATGTTGAAGTATAATGTGTGTGTTTGAAGGGAGGCAGATATTTTGGGCAAGAATCAGCAAATGATCAAATTGTTTGTTGTTTTACTTTTTTGTACGGCATTTATATTTAGTTTCTCCCATTATGGCGCTAAAGCATTTGAGAAAATAATAAATGCAGACGGGAAATTCTCTGATGGTACTGCGATCGGTGCATTAGATGTTTCAGGTAAGACTGAAGATGAAGCAAAAAGTTTGTTAGAGGAAAAGTACGTCTCTTGGCTTAAAGATACATCCATTGAACTGCAGTATGGGGAAAAAACAGTTCCCTTTGATTTAAACCAATTCCATCTTTATTCCGAGCAAACAGTCCATTCAATCAAGGGTGGAGAAAAAAATTCTGCTTTTATTACCATAGATAAATTACAAGTGGAAGAACAACTAGAGATTTTATTTCCTCAATTAAAAACAAGTGATTTTGACTTAGAAAAGCTTACGACTAACTTAAATTCAACAGCTGGACTATTCGAATCCCGTTCACAGACCTTAGACCTTCATCATGACTTCTTACTTGCAGGTCATATCAATAAGGATGCTGTCTTAAATACAGCAGTAATCACCATGAATGAAGTTCCGTTTGCTTTGCAAACTGTAATTGATAAAAACCCTAAAATTGAAATTTCAGAAGGATCGACTTTTTCACTTTTAGATTTTGCTGGAAAACAAAAAATTGAAGATCCGGATTCACTAAATGTGATTGCCACTGGAATTTATCAAGCGATCTTACCTTCAAATTTTAAAATTGTGGAAAGAAACATTGGCAGCTCTTTGCCGAATTATTCGAGTTTGGGATTCGAAGCTAAAGTTAATTTAACTAAAAAGGCCGATTTAGTGATAGCAAATCCAAATAAGGCGAAGTATATTCTTAAACTTACCTTAGAAAATAAACAATTGAAGGTTACTTTGACCGGAGAAAAGTTAATTTATAAATATCAAATAACCACAAAGGACGAACAAAAGTTAGTACCTAAAACAATCATTCAATATAGCCCTTTGCTTCTACCTGGAAAAACAAAGGTACAAACAAATGGTGAACAGGGTCAAATTATTAAGGTTTATCGGGAAGTCTATCAAGGAGGCCAATCCCTAAAGACCGAATTAGTATCTGAGGATTATTATCCCCCAACCTATCGGATTGAAATTCATGGTCTTGCTGGAAGCGTACAAAAAACTCCCCAAACTACTGATACATCTGGTAATCGGGTTGATAACAGTAACCAGATTGTCGATACAACCAGTCCTGATGCAAATCAAACGAAGACAACTTCAGATATTACCCAGCAGGAATCTACAGATAATGACCTCTGGGGAAAACCAAATGAACAACCAAAATAAAAGCAGGGATGTAAAATGAGGCAAGCACGAAAAAAACTTGGTGATTTGTTAATTGAAGAAGGACTGATTACTCCTGAGCAACTCCAGACCACTTTAGATGAAAAAGATGCTGCTCAAAAACTTGGAGATGCTCTTTTACAAAGAGGATATTTAACAGAACAGCAATTAGTTGAAGTCCTTGAGTATCAACTTGGAATTCCACATGTCGGCCTGTTTCACTATCCATTTGATACCAATCTTTTTTCACTTATCACAAAAGAAACAGCAAAAAGGAATCTAATCATTCCGTTAAAAAGGGATGGAAATAAACTTTTTGTAGCGATGGCAAATCCAATGGACTTTATCGTGATTGACGATTTACGTTTGTCGACAGGTTTTCATATTGAGCCCGCCATTGCTACGAAGGCTGATATTCTCCGTACCATTAATAAATATTATGATGTTGATGATGGACTCGATGAATTACTAGACGAACTTCCACTTAATGATCGGGACAGAAATGAGGATGTAACCGATCAAAATTCACCGATTGTTCGTTTGGTTAATCAAATTTTGATCAATGCTGTCATTCAGAGAGCTAGTGATATTCATATCGATCCACAAGAGACAAAGGTAGTTGTCCGTTACCGAGTGGATGGTGTCTTACGGAATGAACGAATCCTTCCACGTAACATGCAAAGCGTATTAACCGCTAGAATTAAAATCATGTCTAATCTTGATATCACTGAGCATAGAGTACCTCAGGATGGACGAATAAAGCTGAATCTCGACTTTCATCCTGTTGATCTCCGTGTTTCAACGCTACCAACTGTTTACGGTGAGAAGATCGTTATGCGTCTCTTAGACATGGGATCGACTTTAAATGATTTAAGCAAACTTGGTTTCAATTCCTTAAATATGAAGAGATTCTCTGAGATGATTGAAAAGCCAACAGGTATTGTCCTCATTACGGGTCCAACAGGGTCAGGAAAATCTTCGACCTTATATGCAGCGCTAAATAGGCTTAACAGTGAAGCAGTTAACATAATTACGGTTGAGGATCCAGTTGAATATCAATTGGAAGGGATCAATCAAATTCAGGTAAACCCGAATGTTGGCATGACCTTTGCAGCCGGACTTAGATCGATTCTTCGTCAAGACCCGAACATTATCATGGTTGGAGAAATCCGTGATAAAGAAACAGCTGAGGTCGCGATACGTGCATCGTTAACGGGTCACTTAGTTTTAAGTACCCTTCATACAAATGATTCAATCGGGACAGTTACCCGGCTGATTGATATGGGGGTAGAACCATTTTTACTAGCTTCATCTTTAAGCGGTATTGTTGCTCAGCGCCTTGTCCGAAAAGTATGTCGGGATTGTGCGGAGACTCAAGAACCATCAAAGCGTGAGATTGAGATTTTTGCCAAGCGTGGGATGAAGATTGACAAAATCACACGAGGAAAAGGGTGTTCATCCTGCAGTATGACAGGCTATAAGGGCAGGCTTGCTCTTCAAGAAGTGTTGGTCATAAATGACGAGATGAGCCGGGCAATGATGAACGGCGAATCGTTTCAAAAGATGAAGGAATTGGCTAATAAAAATAAAACCATCTTTTTACTTGATGATGGCTTACTAAAAGTAAAACAAGGTTTAACTACGACCGAGGAAGTATTAAAAGTAGCAATTCTGGAGTAGGAGAGCATTAAAATGAAAGAAAAAATTGACGCAATATTACGAGCTTCAATTGAATATAAAGCATCTGATGTTCATTTAACCGTCGGTGTTCCTCCTGTCATGCGGATCAATGGTGACTTAAGAAGGTATGGAACCGAGAAATTATTCCCTGTTGATACAGAAGGTATGGCAAAAGCAATTATTCCAGAGCATTTGTGGGATTTATTTATTGAAAAAGGTGAACTTGATTTCTCCTATGGTGTACCAGGCAGTTCTCGTTTCCGTGTCAACGCCTACCATCAACGGAAAAGCGTGTCAATTGCGCTAAGGGTAGTTGCTTCAAAGGTTCCATCGATTGAGGAATTAAACTTGCCAGATATTGTTTCAAAATTGGTCGAAAAACCCCAAGGCCTTATACTTGTTACAGGACCAACAGGAAGCGGGAAATCAACTACCTTAGCTTCGATGATTGATTACATGAACAGAACGATGAGGAAACATATTATTACCTTAGAAGATCCAATTGAATATCTTCATCGACATGGAAATTCAATTATTGATCAGCGTGAAGTCGGCTTTGACACAAATAACTACGCAAGTGGTTTAAAGGCTGCCCTTCGTCAAGACCCTGATGTCATTCTTGTAGGGGAAATGCGGGACTTAGAAACCATGTCGATCGCAATTACAGCAGCAGAAACGGGGCACCTTGTCTTAGGAACACTTCATACGTCTAGTGCACCAACAACAATAAATCGGATTATCGATGTGTTCCCGTCAGAACAACAGTCTCAAATCCGAATTCAATTAGCGTCTGTCTTAGTAGGGGTAATTTCGCAACGGTTATTCCCTACTAGTGATAAAAAGGGTAGAAAAGCAGCCACTGAAATATTGGTCAACAATGCTGCAATTGCCAACCTGATTAGAAATGAAAAGGTACACCAAATTCAAAGCACGATGCAAACCTCCCGAGCCCAAGGGATGCATACACTTGAAATGAGTATTAAGGACCTTCTTGAGCGTAACCTAATTCAAAAAGAAGCGGCATCACAGTACTTACATGAAAAGATGATGATGAATGGCTAGATTTAAATACGCTGGACGTGATCGAAAAGGAAAACGGCAGGGCACCGTGAACGCAGCTTCCAAGCGAGAAGCGATGGAAAAGCTGAAAGAAGAGGGAATTAGGGTAATTGAAATGACCCAAGTGCCAGAGACTCTAATGACAAAGGATCTAACAATTGGAACTCCAGTGAAACTTCAGGATTTTGTTATTTACTTAAGACAATTTTCGACTTTAATTAAGGCTGGCGTAACTGTTGTCGATGCAACAGCCATCTTAGCTTTACAAACCGAGAGCAAAGCCTTAAAGAAAGCTTTACTAGATGTGGAACAGGAGATGCGGGAAGGTAATCCTCTTTCAGAAGCTGTGGCTAAACACAAGAAAATATTTAATCAAATGTTTATTAACCTAGTTAAAGCAGGAGAAATCAGCGGGAATTTAGACGAAACGCTTGATCGTTTGGCTGAGCATTTTGAAAAACAACACTACACACGGCAAAAAATAGTTTCCGCTCTTTCCTATCCGATAGCAGTTGGAATTATCGCTATCATTGTAGTAATTTTCTTACTTGTTGCCGTTGTACCAACATTTGTTTCGATGTTTGACGATATGGGCGGGGAACTGCCCGCAATTACAAAATTCGTCCTATCAGCAAGTGGCTTTATGCAGTCGTTTTGGTGGATTGTAATACTGATGATTTTTGCCATTGTCTTTTTAGTTACGTATCTTAAAAAAAATAACCAAACAAAATATTATTTTGATTTTTTTATATTGAAGATGCCGATATTTGGTAATTTACTACAAAAAGCAGCGCTTGCTCGAATGATGAGAACACTCAGCTCATTGTTCTCAAGCTCCGTTCCAATTCTACAAGCAATGTCCATTGTTGAGAAAGTAGTCGAAAATGAAGTCCTAGCAAAGGTCATTCGAGAGTCACGTGATTCACTAGAGAAAGGTCGTTCCATGACGGATCCGATGCAAAGACACTGGGCCTTTCCGCCTTTAGTTACTCAAATGATTGCTATCGGGGAGGAAACGGGAGCACTTGACGCGATGCTATCAAAAATTGCAGAATTCTATGAAAAAGAAGTAGAGAATGGTACAGATCGGTTAAAATCGTTAATCGAACCAATTATGATAGTTTTTTTGGCAGGTTTAGTTGGGACTATAGTCACGTCTATCATGGTTCCAATGTTTAGCATGTTCGACCAATTTCAACAGATGAATCAATAGTATGACAAGAAAACAAAAATATTGAGGATATTGGACAAAATACCAAAAAATTCTTTTCTTTCCTTTGTCAATTAATGTATACTACAAGAGACAATATTACTAGGTTCATAGAACCATATAGGGAGATGAAATTAATGTTTCAAATTTTAAAAAATAAGTTTAAAGATCAAAAAGGTTTTACATTAATCGAATTACTTGCAGTTATCGTTATTTTAGGGATTATCGCTGCAATTGCAGTTCCGTCAATTTTAAGTATAATTGACCATTCAAAACAAGATGCTCACATTGCAAATGCTCAACAAATTGCTAATTCAGCTAAAATTTACGTTGCTGATGAAAAGAAAGACATTTCAGCATTAATATCTTTCCCAGTTCAAGAATTGATTAGTAATGGATATTTAGAAGATATAAAGGACCCGAGTGGTAAAAATTATAACCTTGATAATTCAAAAGTGTCAGTTGAAAGGGTAGAGCTAAAAGATAGTAGCAATAACAATGCATCTTTTAATCCTAAAAAGTATAAAAATGTATATAAAATTTACCTAGTTTCACAAGGAGATTCTCCTACAGACTATATTGGAGCCACTAATAGTTATAAAGATGTATCTACACTTGTGAGAGGCGATGTAACACTAAAATAATGTTAGTAGAATTTTTTTTAATAATCTATGGCATAATTTTAGGTTCATTTTTTAACGTCGTAGGAATTAGAATTCCATTAAAACAATCTATTGTAAAACCGCGCTCTTCTTGTCCAGCATGCGGTCATCAATTGAAACCATATGAACTTATTCCGGTAATTTCATACTTGCTACAAAGGGGAAAATGCCGCGGCTGTCAGTCGCGGATTTCTCCAATCTATCCATTTTTTGAATTGCTTACTGGATTACTGTTTATGACTGCACCATTAGTTATTGGATGGTCAGGAGAATTAGTAGTTGCACTAACACTAATCTCCTTGTTTATGATTATCGTTGTTTCAGATATTCACTATATGCTTATCCCTGATAAAATTTTGATCTGGTTTGCAGGGATTTTTTTATTGGAACGGATCATTTGGCCGCTAAACCCATGGTGGGACAGTATTCTCGGTGCAGTCACAGGTTTCATCCTCCTTTTACTCATTGCTGTCGTTAGCAATGGTGGGATGGGTGGGGGGGACGTTAAACTCTATGCCTTACTTGGATTGGTATTAGGGTTTAAACTAGTACTTTTGTCCTTCTTTCTTTCCACATTGTTCGGTGCTGTTATTGGCGGTTTGGCATTACTTTTTAGGATTGTCAAAAGACGACAGCCTATTCCATTTGGACCATTTATTGCTGCCGGAACATTAACAGCGTATTATTGGGGATCGGATTTAATTAATTTGTATCTACATTTCCTTAATCAAGTATTTTAACTAAGGGGTTTTTTATATGGCTTTTTCCCTGTTTACATCTAAAAACCGAATAATTAATCTCGTTTTGAATGATCATTCGATTCGTCTGCTTGAATTAAAACAGGCGAATCCACCTGCTGCTCAAAGATGGTGCGAACGCTTCCTCCCACCAGGCATTATAAGTGATGGGAAAATTACTGATATCGATTCCTTGGCAAATATTTTAGAAGAGTGTATTGGAGAATGGAAGATTCAAAGACGTAAAGTTCGCTTTTTAGTACCAGACCCGCTCGTAATCATCCGGAAAGTTTCGATTCCTGCTGAAATTCAGGAAGATGAAATTCAGGGCTACCTGTATTTAGAACTTGGTTCGAGTATCCACTTACCGTTTGAAGAACCGGTCTTTGATTTTTATTCATTAGAAAGTAATGGCAAAACAAGGGATTTACTTTTATTTGTAGCACCGGAGCAGCAGGTAATGGAGTATGTAAATTTACTTTCTAAACTAAAGCTTAACCCGATTGCTGCAGATATTTCTCCGCTTGCACTGTACCGCTTGTATCATCAACTTGATCAAACTAGTACAAATGAAGTCCTTTTCTCTGTTCAATTTGATTTGACGAGTGTCAATTTATCTATATTTGAACAAAATGTTCCCCTTGTTATGCGTCAATTTGCTATCCCATTTAATGTTGATCTATGGGATGTAAAGGTTGACAGGGCTGGCAAATTGGCATTTAAGTATACAGGTAATACAGAAGAGTTAGGGATTCAATTTGAGGATATTTTTAGAGAAATTAATAAGTTAAGCGACTTTTACCGCTATACACTTAACAATGAAAAAAGTGATATCACCAAGTTTTTATTGAACGGTGACCATCCAATGCTTACAGTGATCTATGATGAAATGAAAGAGCGATTTGACGTCCCTGTCGATATGATTTCTCTCGAACCCGGAAAGAAAGATAGTCTGCCTCCTAGTCTATTACTACCTTTAGGTCTCGCGTTAAAAGGGGTGCAATAATGTTAGTAGAAATTAACCTGCTTCCCCAAAAGGAACCGAAAAAAATCGGCTTTATTATAACTTTATCGTGTTTAGTTGCCTTATTGTTACTTACTGGCGCCTATTACATTTGGCAAACCCATACTGCTAAGAGTAATATTGCGTCTTTAGATAGACAAATCTCGATGACAAAAAAGATTGCTGAAAAAGAAAATAAAAGTACAGAAACAGCTGATGCTACTAGCTCTGTTAGCCAATTAAAGAGTGCAATTGACTGGGCCAACGATTATCCGATTCAGACCATTCCTGTCATGCGCCATCTGACTTCATTATTACCTGAGCGTGGCTTTATCCAGAGCTTTGCCTATACAGAAGCTGGGACAATCTCGTTAACCGTTCAATTTGATAGTGCTAGAGAAGCTGCGTACTTTTTAGATAATCTAAATGAATCAAAATGGATCGAGGAAGCAAGCTTAAGCTCACTAGCAGCAGCCTCAATCACAGAATCGGCAGGTAATAATGCTAGTGCAACAACGTCGACTAGCCAAACAAATGCAACCAATTCAACGACTCAAACAACGAACCAAACCAACACAGCTAATTCGGACCAAACGATTACTAACCAAAGTTCAACTCCAAATACGAATAGTCAAACGAATTCAGCTGCAGGAACAACTGGAACTGGTGTTCAAACCAATACGTCGAACACGACAGCAACTACAGGTACTGTCAACAATTCAACCACGACTTCAACTAGTAGCGAAAGTAAAATGGTAAGCGATAATATACTTCCTCGCTATACAGGTCAGTTTGAAATAAAACTCGATAAAGAAGTGGTTAAAAAGAATATTAAAAAGAGCAACAAGAATGAGGAAGGAGTGACTGGTTCATGAAGCTCCGTTTCTCAAAAAGACAAAGCCTAATAATTGGGATCGTAACTCTTTTAGTAGTCTTATTCCTTGTTTATGCTCAGTTCTTTCAACTCTCACCTTTAAAATCAGATTTAGCGAACAAGCAGCAGTCGCTTGAGTCCGAACAAAAGCTGTTGGAAATCGTTAGTCAGAAAAAGGCTGAAGATACGAAAAAAACGACTGTAGATACGCGGGAATTACAGAAGAAATTACCTGTCAAGCCGTTACAGGAACAATTGATCTTAGACTTAGAAAAGGCAGAAAACCTTTCAAAAAGTAAAATTAGTTCGATGGGTTTTTCAAAAGACGCGGATGTAAATACTACCGCTGACCAAGCAACTGCCGAAAATGCAAATGGTCAACAAACTACAACGAATCAAGCTGATACTAGTCAAGCCACTGCCAATCAGGACACAGCGGCACAACAAACCGCTTCTGCCCAAATTGCGGGTTTGAAGAAGCTTACCGTTTCGTTGAGTGTGGAATCACCAAGCTATGAAGATTTAGAGAAGTTTATTGATACATTAGAATCTTTAAACCGCATTGTCGTGGTTGAATCGATAAGTTATTCAGGCGGGCAAGAGATCACCAGTTTAGAACAAGAAGATGAGCCATTATCCTATAGTCTGACAATTTCTGCCTTCTACATGCCGAGTTTAACAGACTTAGCCGCAGAGCTTCCAAAAATTGATGCACCCGCACCAGCTGGTAAAAACAATCCACTAAGTCAGTTTTCTGCCACGACCGGGGCGCAGCCATAATTAACACCATCGTAAACTGTAAATAATTTGGCGAAAGTCTACGATAACAAGACGACAAAAGTCTTGTTATTTTTTTTTGCCTTTATGATAGGATGGAACAAATTACCCGTGGTAGAGAGAGGAGTACGGTTTAGTGGACAAGCCTAATAAAGGCAATACAATCAAGATCAAATTAAATGGAGAAAACCCGCCCCATCTGGATGTTCCTCCAAAAGAAGTCGAAGCCAGCATCGACCCCATTCCTAAAGTGATAAAAATAAATTCGAATCTCTCAGAATCGGATAACTTAATGGAGACAGCGGCAGCACAAGAGTCTGTCGACGAAAGTTTTGATTGGATTATTCCTGAATCCTCCGAAAATGACATAGAGGAGTTTAAAATTGTACCAAGTCAAGGTGGCAAAAAATCTGCCCTTCCCAAAATAACAACCTTTTCATCCAGTTCATCTAATTCAAAAAAGAAAAATGGCCGGCCGTTAGGAACCATTTTAATTTCTGCCGTCTTCGCCATCCTTATCGGAACCACGATCGGGGTTGTGATGCTAAAGTTAGTGATAACTACTCCAACTGACAAGACTGTTGTAACCGAACCTACAGTAGTCACTGACAAGCCTGCTAGCACCACTGAAACCAAAACTACGGAGGGCAAGAACTCGTCAGCAGCTATATCCCAAGTAACAGCTTACGTCATTCAGGGCGGAGTTTTTTCATCGGAAGCTGGTGCCAAGGAGACATCTTCTAATTTAGACTCGAAAGGCATACCATCCCAAACCGTTGAAATGGATGGCAAGTACTTTTTATTCCTTGGTGTTGCGGATTCCATCGAAGCGGCTAAAGAACTTGGGGCTCAATATAAAGAAAATGGAATTGAGGATGTGTTTGCCAAGCCGCTGTTATTAGATGAACAGAAGTTTACCGGTGTTAGTGAAAAAGAAAAAACCTTTTTAAAAGCTGTACCGACCATGTATCAAACGTTATCTCTTACATCTTCGACTGCTCTCCTGACCAAGTCGCTTTCTGAGGATTCCAGCAAGGCCCTCCTAGAGATTGAAGAACAATTAAAGAGTAGTGTTAAAAACAAAAAGTTAAAAGATCTAAAAGCAGAATTAGTTAGTGCGAACGAGAAGCTAAAGGCATTTCAAGAATCAAAATCCGAAAGGAATCTTAGTGATGCCCAACAGCACTTACTAAACTTCATGTCGTTGTATTTTTCAAAGTAATCAATATCTGACAAAGCTCGATATTTTCCGGGAAATAAGGCCTATCGAATCTGGATAGGCCTTTTTATATGTCATAAAAAGAATTATTCTGCATAATTTTACAAATTCCATCAAAATTTTTTTCGTATAAAAATTGTTTGCTACTACAATTTCTGATACGATTGAATTGTATCTCCCTAATACGTACCAAAAGGTAAGGTGATCGAATGCAGAACCTCATTTTAGCCTCTTCTTCTCCACGGCGAAAAGAACTTCTAGAAACTCTCCGTTTAACATTCGCGATTTCAAGTAGTGAAGTTGATGAAAGTTTTGACCCAGCTCTCTCTCCTAAAGAAGTAGTGATGGAGTTAGCCGACCGAAAGGCCCAGGCGGTTTTTAAAGAAAACCAGAACGCCTTTGTGATTGGCTCGGACACAATAGTTGTGGCGGATAATCAAATTTTAGGAAAGCCTGCAGATGAAGCAGAAGCATTTACGATGTTAAAAAGCTTGTCAGGAAAGCAGCATGATGTCTTTACTGGAGTTTCGATTGTGTCTCCAACAGGTACAACAACGTTTTATGAAAGAACAGAAGTTTGGTTTTGGGAGTTAACTGACGACTCAATACGGGCGTATGTAAAAAGTGGTGAACCGCTTGATAAAGCAGGTGCATATGGCATTCAGCAGCTCGGAAGTATGCTTGTCAAAAAAATAAATGGAGACTATTTTGCGGTTGTCGGTCTGCCTGTTTCAAGAACAATAAGAGAATTGAAAAAGGCTGGCTACCAGTTGCCGTATTAAACTTTTTTAGTTCATTAACTCCCTTAAAAAAGGGAGGAAAAAAAGTGTCCACCAATACATTAATGATCCGTGATTTCCCTCAAGATGAAAGGCCTAGAGAACGCTTTATTCAGCATGGACCACAAAGCTTATCCAATCATGAATTGATTGCCATCTTACTTCGAACCGGAACAAAGGACGAATCGGTTCTGCAACTATCGAATCGACTGCTGACCCATTTTGAAGGGTTACGACTATTAAAAGCGGCTACGTTAGAAGAAATGACTGAGATAAAAGGGATTGGTTCGGCTAAGGCCATTCAAATTCTTGCTGCTGTCGAAATTGGCAGAAGGATTACCAACCTGGATTACAAGGACCGATATGTCATCCGCTCGCCGGAAGACGGTGCGAAGTATTTGATGAATGATATGCGCTTTTTATCACAAGAGCATTTTGTTTGTATGTATTTAAACACTAAGAATCAAGTAATCCATAAACAAACGATTTTTATTGGCAGCTTAAACGCCTCGATTGTTCATCCAAGGGAGGTGTTCCGCGAGGCGTTAAAGCGGTCAGCTGCTTCCGTTATTGCAGCGCATAATCACCCGAGCGGTGACCCGGCACCAAGCCGCGAGGACATTGAGGTAACCAAGCGACTGGTCGAATGCGGAAAAATTATTGGCATCGATTTACTCGATCATTTAATCATCGGGGAGAACAAGTTTGTGAGTCTCAAGGAAAAAGGGTATTTATAACTATGATTTTATTTGACGTTAAGTTATAATATTGCTTATGGTTTTTTAGGACTGCTTAAGACTTAACTAGATAAATATTGAGAAAAAAGACATGATATAAAAGTAATTACCAACCTATTGGAGTTTTTGTATTACGTATCAGAAAGGGAGCTACAAAATTATGTTTGGAATAAGAGCTAGAGATCTTGGGATTGACTTGGGGACAGCAAATACCCTTGTATATGTAAAAGGAAAAGGAATTGTCTTACGCGAGCCATCCGTTGTGGCGATGCAGACAGATACGAAGAATATTGTCGCAGTTGGTAACGACGCGAAAAATATGATTGGACGAACGCCGGGGAATATCGTCGCTTTAAGACCGATGAAGGATGGAGTCATCGCTGATTTTGAAACCACAGCGGCAATGATGAAGTACCATATTCGTCAAGCACAGAAAGGGAAGAACGTATTTACGGGTAATCCATACGTGATGGTTTGTGTGCCTTCTGGGATTACAGCGGTCGAGGAAAGAGCGGTGATCGATGCCACTAGACAAGCAGGGGCAAAGGATGCCTATACCATTGAAGAGCCATTTGCTGCGGCGATAGGCGCCAATTTGCCTGTTTGGGAACCAACTGGCAGCATGGTCGTCGATATTGGCGGGGGAACGACCGAAGTGGCGATTATTTCGTTAGGTGGAATTGTTACAAGCATTTCAATCCGTGTTGCTGGCGATGAAATGGACGAGTCGATTGTTTCTTATATTCGAAAAAATTATAACTTGATGATCGGGGACCGGACTTCTGAAGCGATTAAAATGGAAATTGGCTCAGCAGGGGATCCTGAAGGTGTCGACAATATGGAGATTCGCGGCCGGGATTTATTAACGGGTCTGCCAAAGACAATCGAAATCTCCGCAAAAGAAATTGCTGGAGCATTACGCGATACGGTTTCTGCGATTGTGGAAGCGGTCAAGAATACGTTAGAAAAAACACCGCCGGAACTCGCTGCCGATATTATGGATCGCGGGATTGTCCTAACAGGTGGGGGGGCACTGCTCCGCAATTTAGACAAAGTGATTAGTGAAGAAACGAAAATGCCTGTTCTGATTGCCGAGAATCCACTCGATTGCGTAGCGATTGGAACAGGAAAAGCTCTCGATCATATTCATTTATTTAAAAACAAAACGAGAGATTCACGCTAAGAATAGCGGCAGCGCCCGTTAGCCGCTGGAGCAAGATAACTATCAAAGCTTAAAACTATACTTTTTATCTAGGAAAATAGAGGTGTATAATCATGCCACAGTTCTTTCTGAATAAACGTCTGATTATTTTGCTTGTCAGCATCATTGTTCTCGTGGCATTGATTGGGTTTTCTTTAAGGGAGAGAAGTAAACTATCCTGGCCGGAGCAATTTGTCAAAGATACAACCGGCTGGGTTCAATCCCTGGTTTCAAAGCCTACCCATTTTGTTGCAGGCTTTTTTGAAAATCTCCAGGATTTGCAAAATACATACGATGAGAATAAAGAATTAAAATCGCGGATCGAAAATCTTGTCAATCTTGAAGCACAAGTCCAAGAGTTGAAAAATGACAATGAAGAATTGCGTGACATTCTCGGTGAAAAAAAGACCCTGAGAGACTTTAAACCATTACCAGCTACCGTCATTGGCAGAAACCCTGATCGTTGGCATGAAATGATTATTATCGACAAAGGCAAACTAAATGGCATCGAAAAAAATATGGCTGTCGTTACGGCAACCGGTCTCATTGGAAAAGTAAAAAATGTGACACAATTCAGTTCTACTGTACAACTGTTAAGTGCAATGGATCCTAAGAATCGAATTTCTGCTGTCGTTCAAGGCAAAAAAGATGTTTATGGATTTGTACAGGGTTTTGATGACAAACAAAAATTACTATTAATTAAGGCGATTCCATCTGGCTCAAAAATTGAAAAAGGCCAAACCGTGATTACTTCCGGTTTAGGCGGAGTTTTTCCAAAAGGGCTGATGATTGGAAAAGTGGTTGATGTTAAACCCGATCAGTATGGCTTAAATCAAACGGCCTTAGTGAAACCAGGGGCGAACTTTTACGATATTGAAAATGTGATTGTCATAAAAAGATTAATGACTCAGCCAGTTAAAAGTGATTTATCAGATGGGAAGGTGAGGGAGTTTTGAGAAAATTCCTTCTACCTCTTTTATTTCTGTTTCTTTTTATCGTAGAAAGCCTTTTTGTCGAGTTTTTACCTGCAAAGATTTTTGGTTTTGAGCGAATATTTGTCCCTCACTTTCTGTTTACAGCCATTTTGTTTTTAACGATTTTTGTCGGAAAAAAACACGGAATTATTTATGCGGCCATTTTGGGGCTTTTATTTGACATTGTTTATGTCGAAATTATCGGTATTTATTTTTTTCTATATCCATTTATCTCCTATCTTATTTATAAATTATTGCAGGTTTTGCAATCAAATATAATCACTGCTTTTCTTGCTGCCCTTCTCGGTATCTCGTTATTAGAGATGGGTGTTTATGAAATGAATTATTTAATCCATGTAACAGACCTTGATTTTATTAGCTTTATTAACTTGCGTTTTTACCCTACCCTTTTATTAAATGCAGCTATTACTCTAATTATCGCCTATCCATTAAAGTGGCTATTTGAAAAACATTCGGAAGCATTAAGGGATGAATGATTTTTTTATAAAAAGAGGAGAATGGACGCATCGTGTCGAATTTTTATTAAGATAGTATGTACTTTTGATTCGGAATAAGCATAAGGGCTTGCAAATCCCATTGAAACAACGAATTTTGCTTGTTTCGAAATTGCTTTCTTATTATGAGGTGAAAATTTCTCCATGAAAAAACGGCAAAATGTTACAATAAAAGGAACGAAGGAAGGTCTCGTCCTTCATCTTGATGATACCTGTTCCTATGAAGAACTAAAAAGGGAACTCGATCATAAGCTTTCAGCGAACTCCAGGACTCAGGATGAGCGTCAGTTAACCTCTGTCAAAGTTGCAATCGGCAACCGCTATATTACGGAATCGCAACGGGAAGAGCTAAAAAACTTAATTCTCAAAAAGAAGAATTTTGTGGTTGATGAGATTGTATCAAACGTAATCACGAAGGAAGAAGCGGAGCGTCTAATAGCCGAAACAGAGGTCATGACGGTTTCTAGAATCATTCGTTCTGGACAAGTCCTCGAAGTGCCTGGGGACCTGCTATTAATTGGCGATGTCAATCCAGGTGGAACGGTGATGGCCGGCGGTAACATTTTTATCATGGGGACATTAAAAGGTATGGCCCACGCCGGCTGCTATGGCAATGAGCAAGCAGTCATTGCTGCGTCAAATATGAAACCATCCCAGCTTAGAATTAGTGATTGTTTAAATAGAGCACCAGACAGTGTCCAAAGCAATGAAAAACGGGAAATGGAATGTGCATATATAGATGATGAGCGTCAAATCATTGTTGATAGATTGCAAGTTTTAATCCAATTAAGACCTAATTTAACAAGATTAGAAGGGGGACATTAAAGTGGGAGAAGCAATAGTAATTACATCCGGTAAGGGTGGAGTAGGAAAAACAACAACTTCTGCTAATATCGGCACATCATTAGCCCTTCAAGGAAAAAAAGTATGTTTAGTAGATACAGACATCGGTCTTCGGAATTTGGACGTCGTAATGGGACTTGAAAACAGAATCATTTATGATCTGGTCGATGTCGTTGAAAAAAGATGCAAAATCCATCAAGCCCTTGTGAAGGACAAACGATTTGACGGGTTATTATACTTACTGCCAGCTGCGCAAACGGTGGATAAATCCGCTGTGAAGCCAGAACAGATGAAAGATTTGATTTTAGAATTAAAGCAAGACTACGATTATATCATTATTGATTGTCCTGCTGGAATTGAGCAGGGTTTTCATAATGCCATTGCTGGAGCAGATAAAGCGATTGTTGTTACAACGCCAGAGGCATCTGCTGTACGCGATGCAGACCGAATTATTGGCTTGCTCGAAAAACAACCCGATATGGAGTCGCCCAAATTAGTGATCAACCGGATTCGAAATCATATGGTGAAGACTGGTGATATGCTTGAGATTGATGAAGTTACCCAGCATCTTTCCATCGAGCTCATTGGAATTGTAGCGGATGATGACGAGGTAATTAAAGCTTCTAACCATGGTGAACCGATTGCCCTGAATCCGAATAACAAAGCATCGATTGCTTATCGAAATATTGCCCGACGGATTCTCGGTGAATCCATCCCGCTCCAGTCACTCGAAGATGCAGATAAAGGTGTCTTCAAAAAAATTAAAAAATTCTTCGGCGTTCGTTAATTAGAAATGCGGAAGCGCCTACTTTTTTCAAACAGCCTGCCCACTAACTTGTGGACAGGCTTTTTTTTTCAGACATACTCTTCCCTTTTCCCTCATAGACTTGTACAAATTAGTGGGAAAAGGGGTGATGGGGATGGCGCGGTCTACACCGGAAGAAATTAGGCGGCGAATCGCAAAGCGGAAAAATGATACTGGGACAACATCTGTAAAAAGTCCCGACCGCCAAATTGATTGGCCTAGTGACGATGAAAAATATGGATTCAATCAGTTTACTTCATCAGGAAGCAGTAATGGCGATGATGGGCATCCATTGTTTAAGAAGGAAGTATTTTTTTTCAAAATATTGTCCTCTGTCCTCCTGTTTTTAGTGATAGCGATACTATTTAGGAACCATTCCGCTACTTTTGAGCCAGCAAGAGACGTGGTCATGAAAACAATGGACAAGGATTTTAAATTTGCGACCGTTTCAAACTGGTACGAAAGCAAGTTTGGGAAACCATTGGCCCTACTGCCATTTTCTGAAAAAGATCAAACTGGGAAAAAAGAAGTAGTTGAAAAGGAATTTTCCGTACCAGCAATGGGAAAAATCCTTGAAAACTTTGAAAAAAATGGCCAAGGTATCATGATTGAAACAGGAAAAGGGGCGTCCGTCCAAACCATTAATGATGGCATCGTTACTTTTGCAGGGGTGAAGGAAGGATTAGGGAAAACTGTCATTATTCAGCATTCCGATGCGACCGAAACCTGGTACGGTAATTTGGACCAAATCAAGGTTAACTTATATGAATATATCGATAAAAGAAAAGTAGTTGGCACGGTCTCAGTGTCGGCAGGAGAAGATAAAACCAAAGGAAAATATTACTTTGCCATAAAAAAAGGCGATGATTTCATCGACCCAATTCAGGTGATACGCTTTGAATAGAGCCATGAATTTATTCCAACTTATCTCTATCCATCCCTTATTGTGGATTGTGATTGGACTTTCAATTGTGACCGCTCATTTCCTTGAGGTTTGCTTGTTGCTTGGAATCATTTTTATTCATGAAATGGGGCATGCTGCTGCAGCTTCTTTTTTTTCATGGAGAATCAGGAAAATTACCCTGCTCCCGTTTGGCGGGGTTGCCGAAATGGATGAGCATGGCAATCGGCCGTTAAGGGAAGAGACGATAGTCATCCTTGCAGGGCCGCTTCAGCATGTGTGGATGGTAGCCCTAGCCTATGGGTTGGTTACCGTCAATTTAATGCCTGAAGACCTTTTTCAGCTCTTCTTAAGCTATAATCTCATGATTTTTGTTTTTAATTTTTTTCCAATTTGGCCGCTGGATGGCGGGAAACTTGTATTCTTACTGCTCTCATTAAAAAGTTCCTTCCCGATCGCTCATCGCCAAACGCTCATCCTTTCGTTGGTCAGTCTTTCCATCTTTTCGCTGGTGATTGTGATCGCTGCCCCGACACATATCAATGTCTGGGTCATCATCGCCTTCCTTTATTTCTCGCTTTACCATGAATGGAAGCAGCGGCGTTATATTTTCATGAGATTCTTGCTTGAGCGTTATTATGGGAAAAAATCCAGTCTTCAGACCTTGAAACCAATTGAGGCCAATGAACAGGAGTTACTTATTCACGTCCTAGAAAAATTTCAACGTGGCTGTAAACATCCAATCATCGTCGAAGCAGACGGCAAAGAAAAAGGGATGTTAGATGAAAATGAACTATTGCACGCCTATTTTACCGAAAAACGTCTAACCGATAAAATCAGCGACCTTCTTTTTTCTTATTAAACCCTATGTTGATTGGAGCGGAAGGCGCGAGACTCCTGCGGGAGGACGAGGCAGGGGAGATCCCGCAGGCGCGTAGAGCGCCGAGGAGGCTCCCTAGACCGCCCGCGGAAAGCGAAGCGCCTGGAGCGGAAATCAACATGCATGTTTCACATAGCCTAACTAAAAAGGTATAATGAAAAGAAAAAAGTGAGGTCGCATGATTGGAAACACTTATTATTAATTACAATTCACGCGAAAAGCGATTTGCTTATCTGAAAGATAACCGCGTTGAAAATATCGTTTTTGACCGACCAGAACATCGATCACTGGTCGGTAATATTTATTTTGGGACTGTGACAAAAGTATTGCCGGGGATGAATGCCGTATTCATTGATATAGGGGAAGAGAAAAATGCGTATTTACACCGTGATGTACTTCCTTCCTATCTCTTATCTGCTGAAAAACAAAAGTCTGTCACCTCGTTTGCCCACCAAGGTGAAAAAATGCTGGTTCAGGTCGATAAGGATGCAACGGGGACGAAAGGTGCTCGCGTGACGGGAATTATTGAAATACAAGGGCCCAATCTCATCTACATGCCAAAAGGCCGCTATGTGGCGGTTTCTAAAAAAATCGCTGACGAAGGTCAAAAAGCAAAACTTCGCCGGAGCGGCAGTCGTTTAAAAACAGAGGAAGAGGGAATCATTTTCCGGACCTCATCGATAACGAGTACAGAGGATGAAATCCTTGCAGAACTAATGACCCTGCGCGAGAACCATCAAGAACTGTTACAAAAAGTGGCCACGATGAAAAAACCAGGGATCATTTTTCAAAAAGATACCTTTATCGAAATGATTATGGACCAAGTAGCTAGAATGACTAGCGGGGAAGTAATCGTCGATGATTTAGCGCTAAAAAAGCTAGCTGAGGAAAAAAATGATCAACTCAAATCCATTTACTACAATGGAAAAGAGAATATTTTTTCTATACATAAAGTGGAACATGAAATTGATAAAGCCCTTAAGCGTATTGTCTGGCTTGATAATGGTGCTTACCTTATCTTTGACGAAACTGAAGCGTTAACGATTATTGATGTGAATACCGGGAAATTTTCCGGAAAGACAAATTATCAAGACACGGTATTAAAAACAAACCAGTTGGCCGCAAAAGAAGTGGTAAGGCAACTGCGTCTGCGTGATATTGGCGGAATTGTTCTCATTGATTTCATTGACATGACACGCGCTGAGGACAAGCAATCGATTCTCTCGCTGATTGAAACGGAATTAACCAAGGATCAGAAAAGAACAAAAATGATTGGTTTTACACCGCTAGGCATTCTCCAACTGACTAGGAAGAAGACAAAGGTTACTCTTTCTGAGGCACTTGAGGTGAAGTGCCCTGTTTGTGATGGAACGGGAAGAGTCCTTAGTCCTGAAACGGTTGGCTTTAGGCTTGAACGGGAGCTGTTAGAGCACCGCTATTCGGAATTTGAGGCAGTCTTGGTCGAAACAACTCAAGCGGTGAAAGAGGAATTGTTAGGACCGAATGAAGCCCACCGGGAAGCATTAGAGGAGCTAATGCATATTAAACTATATTTTTCAGTTCAGCCTTCAGCCCGCCATTATTATATATTAAAGCAGTTCGGCAATGTGAGTGAGATCTCACAAAAAGCATTTGATTCCTAATCATGTTCCTAAATTTCTATTGACACTTTTGCCTATTTTATGTTAGGATTTTAATGTTATGTTTGTAGCACCCGTGCTACAACCGCACAGAACAGGTAGTAAGATTTGTGTGAAAGCATAAGCGCCTGTATATGGCGAGTCTGAGTTTATAAGGAGGTGCAGTTCATGTACGCAATTATTGAAACTGGTGGTAAACAAGTGAAAGTCGAAGAAGGCCAAGCTATCTACATTGAAAAACTTAATGCAGAAGCTGGTGAAACAGTTACTTTTGATAAAGTTCTTTTCGTTGGCGGTGAAAACGTAAAAGTAGGAAGCCCTGTTGTTGCAGGCGCTACGGTTACAGCTAAAATTGAAAAGCAAGGTCGTCAAAAGAAAATTACTGTTTTCAAGTACAAAGCGAAGAAAAACTACCACAAGAAGCAAGGTCATCGTCAACCTTACACTAAAGTAGTCATCGAAAAAATCAACGCGTAAGGTGTTGAATCATAGATGATTCAAATTACGATTAATCGTACAGAGTCCGGATTTATTCAATCATTCGAAATAAGTGGTCATGCATTTTTCGCCAATCGAGGCAAGGATATCGTCTGTGCAGGCGTATCTGCAGTATCCATTGGAGCAATCAACGCTGTGCACGCCCTAACAGGTGTCACGCCCGAGATTGAGCATGAGGGCGGCTTTCTCCGCTGTGTTGTACCGGAACATCTTTCGGAAGACATTTATGAGAAAGTACAACTTCTTCTAGAAGGTATGACTGTTTCATTGCGTACGATTGAAGAAGAATACGGAAAGCACATAAAGATTACCTTCAAAAAGTAGGAGGTGGAATGAATGTTATTAAAATTAGATCTTCAGTTGTTTGCATCTAAAAAAGGTGTAGGTTCTACAAGGAACGGTCGTGACTCACACGCTAAGCGTCTTGGTGCTAAGCGTGCAGACGGACAATTTGTATCTGGTGGTTCAATCCTATACCGTCAACGCGGTACAAAGATTTATCCAGGTGAAAACGTTGGCCGTGGAGGAGACGATACTCTTTTTGCAAAAGTTGACGGCGTTGTGAAATTTGAACGTTTCGGTCGTGATCGCAAAAAAGTGAGCGTTTATCCAGTAGCTCAAGAAGCTTAAGGTAACTAGCGAAAACTCTAACCTGTTTGGTTAGAGTTTTCTTTTTGCTAACGAATTTTTCCTTCCATATATTCTTCAGGAAAACTACTTCGTAGATGCTTCTTTTTGCCTCTAATGATCTTTCATCACATAAAATTGCTTACTCAGGGTTATTTTTTTGATATACTATCAGCAAAATAGTGTTGTGACACTTAATGTGGGAGTGTACGTATGGAGAAAGAATGGGATATTGTTGAGGTGCTCCGGCACTCTCGACATGATTGGTTAAATAGGCTTCAGTTAATTAAGGGGAACTTGGATTTAAATCGAATCGACCGGGCAAAAGCGGTTATTGACGAAATTATTATTGAAGCACAGCATGAGTCAAAACTAACAAATTTAAAAATGCCTTTATTTGCCTCACTGCTGTTTAAGTCTAATTGGGAGAATTCCTCTTTTAAGCTTGAATATGAAGTTCTTCAAGATTCGGAATCCTTTCAAATTAATGAAGAACAGATCACAAAGTGGACTTACCTTTTTTTTGAGTGTTTAAATGAGGCAATTGAAGCATTCCAAGAAAATCATTTATCAATATCAATTGATCCCCAATCAGAGGGAGTTCGTTTCTTTTTTGATTTTAGCGGGATAATAATAAAAAGTGAATTAATTGAAGCATTCCTTGCAGACTCCAAAATTCTACTGGATGTAGTGGTCAAGGAATTCTCAGAAAGCGAACTTACAGTAGAAGTTTTTATCCCTATTCAAAAAAAATAGGCTAAAGCTGAGATATTTTTCGTGACAAAAGTTAATTCGATATGCAGACTGGAGGAATAAGATGTTTGTTGATCAAACGAAGATTTATGTAAAAGCCGGAGATGGCGGAAATGGTATGGTTGCGTTTCGTAAGGAAAAATATATACCAAAAGGCGGTCCAGCCGGTGGTGATGGCGGTAAAGGTGCCAATGTTGTTTTTGAAGTAAATGAAGGCTTGCGGACTTTAATGGATTTCCGTTATCAGCGTCACTTTAAAGCACCGCGCGGCGAGCATGGCATGTCCAAGAACCAGCACGGTGCCGGTGCAAAGGATATGATTGTTAAGGTACCGCCTGGAACAGTGGTCATTGATGAAAAAACGAAGGAAGTTATTGCTGATTTAGTCGAGAATGGACAGCAGGCAATTATTGCAAGAGGCGGCCGTGGCGGACGTGGAAATTCACGATTTGCAACCCCGGCCAATCCAGCACCAGAGCTATCTGAAAATGGAGAACCGGGCCAAGAACGTGAAGTCATTCTTGAATTGAAGCTGCTTGCTGATGTCGGATTAGTTGGTTTTCCAAGTGTTGGTAAGTCGACATTATTATCGGTTGTATCATCGGCAAGACCGAAAATCGCCGAGTACCATTTTACCACAATTGTTCCGAATCTTGGTATGGTAGAAACGGAAGACGGCAGAAGCTTTGTTATGGCAGACCTTCCAGGTTTGATTGAAGGGGCAAGTGAAGGGGTTGGCCTCGGCCATCAATTCTTACGTCATATAGAACGGACAAGGGTTATTGTCCATGTCATTGATATGGCAGCGATGGAAGGCAGAGACCCCTATGAGGACTACCTTACAATCAACAAGGAATTAAAAGAGTACAACCTGCGCTTGACAGAACGGCCACAAGTTATCGTTGCAAATAAGATGGATATGCCTGAAGCTGAGGAAAACTTGAAAAAGTTTAAGGAGCAGCTGGAAGAGGATTATCCAATCTTCCCTATTTCAGCCGTAACAAGAAAAGGACTGCGTGAGCTATTGTTTGCTGTAGCTGATAAGATCGAGGAAACACCAGAATTTCCACTTGAACATGAAGAAGAGGAAATAACAGGTGTCCATCGTGTTCTTTATAAGCACGAAGCAGAGCCGGAAGCATTTAGAATTACGAGAGAACCTGATGGGTCATTTGTTGTCTCTGGTGAAAAAACAGATAAGCTCTTTAAGATGACAGACTTCTCAAGAGAAGAATCCGTCCGCCGTTTTGCACGTCAACTTCGTGGTCTTGGTGTTGATGAAGCGTTAAGGGAAAGAGGAGCAAAAGACGGGGATATTGTGAAATTAATGGAGTTTGAATTCGAGTTTATTGAGTA
This sequence comes from Neobacillus sp. C211, assembly GCF_051842875.1. NCBI lineage: Bacteria > Bacillati > Bacillota > Bacilli > Caryophanales > Bacillaceae > Neobacillus > Neobacillus sp. C211. The sequence continues at coordinate 78,837 of NZ_JBPXRO010000005.1, read as the reverse complement.
GAAGGAAAGGCCCTGAAGAGATCAAGGTAGGGTGATAAAAATGGAAAACGCTGATAAAAAATTTTACTTAGTACGTGAAGATGTGTTGCCAGAAGCGATGAAAAAAACGCTTGATGTCAAGGAAATGCTTGAGAGAGGTAAAGCAGAATCAATTGCAGATGCAGTTCATAAAGCGGATTTAAGCAGAAGTGCCTTTTATAAATATAGAGATACTGTTTTTCCTTTCTCGTCCATTAAAAAGGAAAAGATTATCTCGCTTTTCTTTCACCTAGAAGATCGTTCAGGCACGCTATCAAAATTGCTCAGTGTTGTGGCCAATTCAGGCTGCAATATTGTTACCCTTCACCAAACGATTCCGTTGCAAAGCAGGGCGAATGTGACTCTCTCATTAAACACTTCAAACATTACGATGGAAATAGATGAGTTACTTAAAGAACTAAGGAAACTCGAATTTGTAGAGAAGGTAGAAGTGCTGGGAACAGGTGTGTAGGTGAAAAACTACTACCGGCTCTCAGCTTTCTTTTTAAAAAAATAAGGAGTGGGGAAATAGTGAAGGTTGGATATTTAGGACCAAAGGCTACATTCACAGAGTTAGCCGTGAAAAAGGTTTTTCAAGGATTTGAACTTGTGCCCTATCAGACGATTCCTGCAAGTGTCGATGCCATCGTAGATAAAGAAGTGGATCTTGCAGTCGTTCCAATTGAGAACGCTTTGGAAGGCTCAGTCAATATTACACTTGATTATTTAACACATGTTGTTCAGATTCCGATTATTGGTGAAATTACGTTACCTATTAAGCAGCATTTGATGGTTCATCCTGATAATATGGACAATTGGCGTGATGTGAGTAAGGTATACAGCCACTCTCATGCGATTGCTCAGTGCCATAAATTTTTACATAATCAATTAAAAGGAGTGCCGTTTGAGAGTGTGTCTTCCACTGCAGCAGCGGCGCAAATGGTAATGGAGCAGCCTGCCTTAAAAGCGGCCGCGATTGCGAATGAATTAGCGGCAAAAGAATATGGGTTGGCGATTGTCCAAAGGAACATCCATGATTTTGACTATAATCACACGCGGTTTGTGGTTCTAACAAAAGAGAAATTTGATTTCCAGGCCATGAGTGGTTCATCCCATTACAAAACGACACTGATGGTTACATTGCCTGAGGACGACCAAGCGGGAGCCCTTCATCAGGTGTTATCAGCGTTCGCCTGGAGAAAGTTAAACTTATCAAAAATTGAATCTCGGCCGATGAAAACTGGAATTGGCAATTATTTTTTCATTATTGATATCGAAATGGAATTTGATGAGGTATTGATACCTGGAGCAATGGCAGAGCTAGAGGCATTAGGCTGTAGTGTTAAATTATTAGGAAGCTATCCATCCGTTATGGTGAAATTGGATTAATAACGAAAGGACCCGAGTATTTCGGGTCCTTTTATTGTTCTGTCTATCAAGGCGCTATTCAATCATAAAACCTTCTGCCTTAAGGGCTGCTTCGGCTTTATCTAAGACTTGGGTGCTTGAGGCTGAAATGGTATGAAGGTGGATTCCTTCCGTTAACTCAGATAATAAGGAAGCTTTGGTTTTTTGCATGTTTTCCAAGAATTGTTTAACTTCTTGGCGATTTGAAACCATAATCGATGCGGTCAAATCTCCGTAAACCGTGTGTTCAATTCTTACATCTTTCACTAACACACCATGGTCAACTAACAGATTTAGCTCCCTTTCTGTGTCTTCCGGTAAATGTCTGCATGCGATTGTTCTTTCAAAGGAATAAGTGCTGGAGTTTTGCTTTAAATAAATATAACCTTGGCTGGTTGCAATAATGGGTTCATTTTTAGCTTTAAGAAGAGTGATATCCCCGACGATCACCTGTCTGCTTACATTGGTTCGATTGGCAAGTTCACTTCCTGTCAGCGGGACAGGGCTATCTTTTAACTGTTGTAGAATTAAAGACCTCCTTTCCTCTCCCAATATTTTTTTTTGCTCGACCATATAATTCCTCCTATTCCTATTGCTGTTTACCTATTTTAGCATAGTTTAAATTTTTTATATAACGGAAGCAGCCTTGAAGGCATTCACGATTTTAACGATACTTTCCCCAAGTTGAATAACATCCTCCAAGCTAGTGGATTGGCCAAAAGAGATGCGGATAAACTCTTTAGCTGCTTCAGTCGATAGTCCTAGTCCCTGCGTGACTTTGGCCGGGGACTGCATGCCAATCTGACAGGCGCTGCCCGTTGAAATCGCAAACCCTAATCGATTGCATTCCAGCATCATCCATTGGCCCTCAATTCCGGAAATCCGAAGCCCGATAATACTAGCGAGCTGCGAACCTTCGTCACCTTGATAAATCTTCACTTGTTCCTTAATGGGCTCAAGCGTATCCATAAAAGCCTTCCGCAGCAATCGATATTTATTATGATCCGCTTGCAAGATTCCGGTTATTTTCTGTGCGGCAACTGTCATCGCGGCAATTGCAGGGACATTGACCGTGCCTGGACGGAATCCTTTTTCATGAGAGGTTCCTGGAAAAAAAGACTGCCATTTAATACGGGGATCAACATAGACGCCCCCAATCCCTTTGGGTCCATAGATTTTATGCCCGGAAAAAGAAAAACTGCTGACATGCGGAGCAATTGATTTTAGATCCATTTTTCCAAAAGATTGAACAAAATCGCTGTGCAGATGAATATTGTGATCCTGGCAAATTTTAGCGATTTCAGTGATTGGCTGGATCGTCCCAATCTCAGAATTAACATGCTGCAGGGTCATTAGTATGGTTTCTGGTGTAATCGACTTTACTAGTTGTTCAAGATTGATCAAACCATTTGAATTTAACGGAAGCAATGTGATGTCATAGCCAGCTTCCTTTAGTCTGTTAAGGGCCCCATGGATGGATGAATGTTCCGCCATACCTGCGATAATATGATTCCCTTTCTTTTTAGGGGAGGATAACAAGGCTTCTATAGCTAAAAAATTCCCTTCTGATCCTCCACTAGTGAAGAATATTCCATTTTTATCAACCCCAACTAGATTAGCCAGTTCTTCACGGCAATTTTCAAGTAAGGCAGCTGATTGTCCTCCGATATCATGGAGGCTGCTGGAATTGCCAAAGTATTCAGTGGCAACTTTCAAATACACTTCGGCTGCTTCAGGATCTAATGGAGTTGTTGCTGCAAAATCAAAATATTTCATCATACATCTCCAATACTCGAATTTTTTTGGTTGTGGTAAAGGTCATTGTTGATTTTAAAGCATACGTTGATCGAAGCGCCCTTCGCTGCAATCAACAGCCATGTTTAACACTGTGATTTCTACTTTTCTATAAAAATACTTGTTTTTAGTTTAAATCTATGTAAATATATATGTCAAGACACCTGTTAGGTCAGGAGGATTATTAGATGACAAATGACGATATATTAATTATTGGAAGTGGAATAGCCGCTTTACAGCTGGCTGTACAATTAAATAATGAATTGAATGTGAGAGTTCTCACAAAGGGGAAATTACGAACGGCGAATTCGTATCTGGCCCAAGGTGGAATTGCGGCAGCGGTGGGTGTAAATGACCATCCTTCTAAACATATTGTCGATACGCTGGAAGCGGGAAGATTTCACAACAATCGAGATGCTGTTCAGCAAGTCATTAATGCCGCACCAGATCTGATCAAGAACATTGCTTGCCAAGGGGATATATTTGATAAAGATCAAACGGGGGAATTGTTTCTTGGGATGGAAGGGGCTCACAGCGAAAAGAGAATTGTACATGGCGGTGGCGATGCCACTGGCAAAAACGTCATGGAGTTTCTGATCAGTCAGCTTAAGCGTAAGAAAAATATCACGGTCGAAGAGAATGTCTTCGCCTATGAATTACTGCTAAATTCCGAACAGAAACGTTGTATAGGTGTTAAAGCCAAAACATCAACAGGTGCGATTCAAAGGTTTTACGGCAATCATGTCATTATCGCGACAGGCGGCTGCGGACAATTATATACCTACACTTCGAACGCTAAAACAGTCAGCGGCGATGGAATTGCGATGGCTTATTTAGCCGGTGCTGATATCGTTGATATGGAATTTATTCAATTTCACCCTACGCTTTTATCTATAAACGGTGAAACAAAGGGGTTAATTTCTGAAGCCGTTAGGGGAGAAGGGGCGACCCTAGTTACCGAGGATGGTACTCCTATTATGGAGGGTGTCCACCCCTTAAAAGATCTTGGCCCGAGGCATGTGGTCTCGCAAAAGATCTATGAATTTATAAAAAAAGGCAAACAAATTTATTTAGATATAAGCAAAATTGAAGAATTTAGTAAAAGATTTCCTTCGATTACCTCTATTTGTGAGGACAATGGAATCCGTATCTCGGATGGGAAAATCCCTGTCGCACCCGGAAGTCATTTTCTAATGGGAGGAATTAAAACCGATTTAATTGGACGATCTTCGATTGATGGGCTTTATGCGATCGGTGAGGCCTCCTGCACCGGATTGCACGGTGCAAATCGTTTAGCTAGTAATTCATTATTAGAGGGATTATTTCAAGGGGAACAGTTGTCGAAATGGATCAATGAAGCGGGTAAAGAAACACAAGTTTTCGTGCAGGATTATTTTTATTATCCAACGAAGGAAGAAAAAATGAATTTGCCAACCATTGAAAAAATTAAAGCATTAATGATGGAACGGGTTGGAATTGTCCGAAATAAAGCAAATCTGAAAAAGCAGCAAGCTTGGGTTTCTCAATATAAGGCCGAAAAGATCCATTTAGATACTTGTTCAACACAAGACATGACCAAGGTTTTTATGCTGATCATCGCCAATCTAATCACAGAATCTGCATTGAAGCGGACAGAGAGTCGGGGCGGTCACTTCAGAAGTGATTATCCGAAAGAAGAAAATCACAGTTGGTTAAGGAAATCAATTATTCATAACTATAATCAGGGAATGGAGAAGTCCAATGAACACATTGAAACTGCGCTCGCAACTTGAGAAATTTTTTATGGAAGATATCGGGGAACAGGATATTACGACCGATCTAATCTTTGGTGATAGCACAAATGGGGAAATTGTTTTTCTTTCAAAAGATGATGGTGTTTTTTGTGGAGAAGAAATTATCAAAACTGGATTTCAGCTGTTAAATAACGAAATTTCAACTCAAGTGTTTGTGAAGGATGGTCAGTCAATCAAATACGGCGACAAGTTAGCACATGTCTCTGGAAAAATAGCTGATTTATTAAAAGGGGAAAGAGTCATCCTTAATCTTATTCAAAGAATGTGCGGGATTGCTACCTTAACGCGTCAAACAGTTCACACCCTTGATAGTGGACATACAAAAGTTTGTGATACTCGGAAAACTACGCCAGGACTACGAATGCTTGAAAAATACGCTGTTCGCACTGGGGGCGGTTTTAATCACCGTTTTGGATTATACGATGGGGTCATGATTAAAGACAACCACATTTCGTTTGCCGGCTCGATTACCAAGGCGGTAGAAGCGATTCGCAAAAATGCCGGTCATATGGTGAAGGTCGAAGTGGAAACGGAGACTGAAGCACAGGTGATTGAAGCCGTAAATGCAGGGGCGGATGTCATCATGTTTGATAATCGGACCCCTGATGAAATTAAGGAATTGATAAAATTAGTCCCGGCTAACATCATTACCGAAGCCTCAGGCGGAATCCAATTAGCCAATATTGCTGATTTTCGGGATACAGGTGTAGATTATATCTCACTTGGGTACTTAACTCATTCATATAAAGCACTCGACATCAGTGTAAAAGTACTTTGGAATAAGGGAGATGAGTAAAATGAATATTTTGGCTACATTACAAAAAAATATCATGATTCCTGAAAAATACAAGCAAATGACGAGAGAAGAACTTGAAAACCGTGTGACGGAGGTAAAGAAACAGCTCGGTTCACGTCTGTTTATTCCAGGTCATCATTATCAAAAGGACGAGGTCGTTCAGTTTGCTGATGCGACAGGTGATTCCCTGCAGCTTGCACAATTATCAGCTGAAAATACAGAAGCTGAATTTATTGTTTTCTGTGGTGTACATTTCATGGCAGAAACGGCAGATATTTTAACAAGTGAAAAGCAAAAGGTGATCTTGCCTGATATGCGCGCAGGTTGTTCGATGGCTGATATGGCGGATATCCAGCAAACAGAAAGAGCATGGGAAACGCTCCAGGAAATATTCGGAGACACGATTCTTCCATTAACATATGTCAATTCAACCGCAGCAATTAAATCATTTGTCGGTGCACATGGCGGGGCTACGGTCACTTCATCCAATGCCGAGACGATGGTAAAGTGGGCATTTGAAATGAAGGAAAGAATATTATTTTTACCAGATCAGCATTTAGGCAGAAATACTGCCGCTGATTTAGGCGTAGGTTTAGACGAAATGGCGATTTGGAATCCAATTAATCATGTGTTGGAATACGAGGGTGATTTTTCAAAAATTAAAGTAATCCTTTGGAAAGGGCATTGCTCGGTTCATGAGAATTTCACTGTCCAAAATGTTAGCGATACACGCAGTCAATATCCTGATATGAAAATTATTGTTCATCCGGAATGCCGCCGTGAGGTAGTGGAGCTAGCGGATATGGCCGGATCAACAAGCTATATTATCAAAGCGATTGAAAGTGCTGAGCCCGGAACAGCTTGGGCGATTGGAACGGAGATGAATCTTGTTAATCGCTTAATAAAAAATCACCCGGATAAAAAGATCATCTCGTTAAATCCGCATATGTGTCCATGTCTAACCATGAACCGAATCGATCTGCCGCATTTAGTTTGGAGTCTAGATACACTAGAAGAGACAAATAATATCATTAAAGTAAGTCCTGAGATTGCTGAAAATGCAAAATTAGCGCTTGAACGGATGTTATTAAATTCATAATTAATATTAAAAAAGATGCAATTTACCAGATTGCATCTTTTTTATATTTTAGGGGGGATTCATATTCTTTTGAAAAATAGCATAAGTTTTTGTGAAGAAGGATAGCACTTTGCCCATTTTCACATAGACTATATGGACTTATGCCATAGGAGGGGAAATCAGAGTGAAGATCCATATCGTACAGAAAGGGGATACTCTTTGGAAGATTGCCAAGAAGTACGGCGTGAATTTTGAAGAGCTGAAAAAGATGAATTCACAGCTCAGCAACCCTGATATGATTATGCCCGGTATGAAAATAAAAGTCCCAACTTCAGGTGGAACGATAAAAAAAGAAGCACCGATGGGGACCAAACCTGGTACTACAATCAACTTAGGAGTTAAGAAAGAAAAGCCGCTTGCTGAGCAACCGTTAGTCAAAGAGAAACCCGTAAAAGAAGCACCGATTAAGGAAGTGCCAATCAAAGAAGCACCGATTAAAGAAGCTCCAATCAAGGAGGCACCGATAAAAGAAGCGCCAATCAAGGAGGCACCGATCAAGGAAGCTCCAATTAAGGAAGCACCAAAAGTACCTTATACTCCAAAAATGCCTCTACAAATAGTCCCAGAAATAGATATCAACAATTATTACATGATGAACATGCAAAATATGACTGTTCAACAGCCGCCTAAACCTGCCAATATACTTCCTGAGATAAAAGAAGTACCAAAAAAAGAAGTACCAATTAAAGAGGTACCAATCAAAGAAGTACCAATCAAAGAAGTACCAATAAAAGAGACTCCAATAAAAGAGAATATTGTTTATGCTCCACCACCAGTCATGGAAGCACCTGTAGAAGTGGCACCGCAACAAGATTTTTGTGTACCTATTACGCCAGTTATGCCTGGCCCTGGATTCTGTCCACCATTTGGAGTGGGTTTCCCGATGGAAATGAACCCGAACCCATTCATGCCTTACCCGCAAATGCAAGGTGGGGGTATGCCGATGCCAATACCTTACCCGCAAATGCAAGATGGTGGTATGTCAATGCCAATGCCTTATCAACAAATGCAAGATGGTGGTATGCCGATGCCAATGCCTTATCAACAAATGCAAGATGGTGGTATGTCGATGCCAATGCAGCCAAGTGGGTATCCTGGTAATGCTCCGTCAGTTGCAGGTGCATCGTTTGTAGCGCCGCATTTCGATGATGAATCATCATCCTTTATGCCGCAGCTACCTGTTATGAACCCAGCGTATAATCCGAGTGCTGTAATGGGTGCGCAATCACCACAGCAGCCAATCGGTTACCCTTCAATGGCCCCAGCAGCTTTTGGTCAAATGCCACAAGGTTATGGCCAACAAATGCCAGCAGGCTATGGTCAAATGCCACAAAGTTATGGCCAACAAGTGCCACCGGGCTATGGTCAAATGCCAGCGGACTATGGACAACAAATGCCAGGAGGATACGGTCAAATGCCAGCGGGCTATGAGCAGCAAATGCCAGCAGGGTATGGCCAACAAGGGCCAGGAGAATATGGTCAAATGCCAGCAGGATATGGCCAACAAGGGCCAGGAGGATATGGTCAAATGCCAGCGGGCTATGAGCAGCAAATGCCAGGAGGCTATGGTCAAATGCCAGCGGGCTATGAGCAGCAAATGCCAGCAGGGTATGGTCAAATGCCAGCGGGCTATGAGCAGCAAATGCCAGCAGGGTATGGTCAAATGCCAGCGGGCACTGGTCAGCAAATACCAGGAGGATATGGTCAAATGCCAGCGGGCATTGGTCAGCAAATGCCAGCAGGATATGGCCAAATGCCAGCGGGCTATGAGCAGCAAATGCCAGGAGGATATGGTCAAATGCCAACAGGTTATCCAATGGAAAGCCCTTCAGGATTCGAGACACTACACAACCCAACTGACTTTGCTCCACATCCAGTAATGCCTGGAAACCCGTTCGGAAATCCAGCAATGGCTAATCCGTATGGAATGGGTGCACCATATGGCCAAATGCCATACGGATACCCGCATATGGGTGGTCCAATGAGTGCACCTGCAGGCTTTGGAACACCAGAAATGGAGGGACCAGGTCCATTCATGCAGCAGCCAAATCCAACACAGGGGTTACCAGTAGGAACCGGAGCGATGGGGGATTGCGGCTGTGGAGCTGCACCAGCTGGAATGCCTAGACCGGAAGCCACACCGCAGCCAGCAGCCATGCCACCAAACTTTGTACCGCCAACGCCGCCAATCTATAGCGCACCATATACAGGACCTGTTAATGCTGCACAGCCTCCTTATATGAATCCATATGGTATGGGTCCGGTTGGAACAAGTCCTTACGGTATGCCGGGTTACGAAGATGAGAGCCTTTAATACAGCAAATAATAAAAAGGGAGACGATGATTATTTTGATCGTCTCCTCTCTTATTTTCAATCAAAGTTCTATGATAGAATCCTTCAGATGATTCCGATTCGAAAATCCGTTATTTTTTTAAGAACGAATAAAAATGATTATGTCATAAAAGGGTATCATACCAACAGTAGACTTAGACTCCAAGAAGCCTTTACAGCAACATTGAAAAAGGAAGGGTTTAAAAAGACATATTTGTTTTTAACATCCCCAGTGAGAGACCAGCTTTTTTTTGAGGGAACTTACTTCGGATGTATGGAGTACATTCCGCCGAATAAAAACGTATTTTCTTTTCATACTCATAAAAATCGCCAAGAAGGAATGGAGTTATTAGAGCAATTTCACCAAACCACAGCTTCGTTTGAATCACGCTATCGAACCTTACTGCCAAAAGGGCACCTTATTGAAAAATGGACAGAAAGGTTAAATGTTTTCTCCAATAATCTTCCCTATCTTGGGTATTTTATCAATGAGCTCTTCATCTCGGAAATGTTGTCTTGGGCAAAATGGTCACTTGAAGGTATGGAAAATAATCGTGTCTTTTTTCAAAAAGAACCAACCGTCATATTGCATGGGGATGTAGCCCATCATAACTTTTTAAGGGATACAGAGGGGCAGTTACATCTCATTGATTTTGATTTAATTAGTATCGGGCCCGCATCATTTGATTATTTACAATATGCAAACCGAATTTTGCCTTTTATCGATTGGTCATTTGACAGACTGTCGAGCCTTAAACAAATTAAAAAATACTTACACGAAGAGGCTTTTTTATTTGCCTTAGCCTATCCCGCCGATATTTTTCGGGAATGGAATCGAATGATCCGTGAAAAATCGTACACAGATCATACAAAATATAAACAGGTAATGGACTTAACCATTAGTCAGTTTTATGCAAGAAAAAAGTTTATTGACCACCTAAGGGAGTTATTGGACTGAGCAGCTTTGGAATTTTCCGTCTGAATGAAATCCCCTCGAAAATAACACCCTATTAATGAGCATGTTAAGCTCATGCTCAGGATGTTAATGGAGGGGGTTTTTCGCTTGAACAAGAAGCAGTGGATGATTCCTCTTTCAGCCGCATTAATGTTGGGGCTGGCTGGATGCGTAAATGATAATAATCGTGCGGGTGTTAATAAAAACAATAACAACTCGTTAAGCCCGGTTGGATATTATTCCAATGAAAACCACCCAACTTCAGATAACGATTTATTTAGGGATGATGACGGGGCAATAACGGAAATGATGGACCATTCTCTTGGGGATGAGGATCAAGTTACAAATGAAAACAGAAGAAGGCAGCTTCAATCACGAGACGAAAATGGAAATCCAAAAAATCCATCATTACCTTTAGCTTCCAAAGACCGTAATTTTTTCCAACGCGATAATCGTTTTAGTACAAGCGATATGAACTATCATGGTCATCTGAATGTAAAAAATGGAAATGCCGGGGTTGTTACGGATCCTGACTTCCAGGATAATTTTACTAATAAAGTCAGAAACAAAGTAGAAGCGATTCCGAACGTACAGACCGTAAGATCCGTCGCTTATGGAAATACTGTCATTGTTTCAGTGGTGTTAAATGATCAAGATAAAGCCTCTGTTACAAAAAGTGCAATTAAGAGAGCTGTGAGGCCTTACGCAAACGGAAGAACGGTAAAGGTCATAACCGATGAAGGAACCCTTGGCCGCGACCGCAATTTCAACAAAGATAATCAACACGAAAAGGGCGGAAGGTAATTCCATCCATGGTAGAGGGTAAAGCTTTCGAGCTTTGCCCTTTTAATATTGCATGAAGGATAAAAAGGCAAAATAAGGCTAAACTAGTACTGGATAGATTGTTCAATTTTTAACAATAAGAGGTGAGTAGCATGAGGTATAAGTGGATGGCATGGTATCGGTATAGTCTCGCCGGATTCGCTGTTCTTCTCTTCATGTTTATTTTTAATGCCAAAGGAATGACCATTATCGCCGCTGCTTCACAAATGGATACCCATAAAAAGACTGAACCTTTACATGTAACCGTTATTTTGGAAAGGGTCTATTTAGATGGGGAAATAAGTCAAGAAGTAGTCCACGAGACTTGCTGGTCTGCCGAGAATTTCTGGGCAAAATATGACCAATGGCAGCTGGCTGATATCGATGATTCGACCATGGTATTTCGGAGACAGGTCAATGACATATCACCATTGCTTAAAGCGAATGGCTTTTTTGGGATAACAGAAGATGGTGTTTTGAGCATTTTTAATGGAAGACCGGACCAATTGAGAATTATTCAATCATTTTTTCAAATAGATATTAAGAAGTTGGAAAGTACGAAGCAAGAAGAACTTCTTCAAGGTATACCAATCAAAACAAAAGATCGATTTGTTGAAGTTTTAGAGACATTTAAGCCTTATTCTTTAAAAAAAGAATAGTAATATCACCGAATCAGACTGATGCCGCCACTTCAGCCTGGTTTTTTTTGAATTCTCCTTGTTCGAGTCGTAATTTTGTGAATCTTAATGATTTATTAGCGGAAAATAGAGTTTAATGGGCGAATTTTGAGGTTTAATGGGCGAATTCCGCAGTCCAATGGGCGAATTTTGAGGTTTAATGAGCGAATTTCGTCATTCAATGAGCGAATCCAACTCTATCAGCGGATCTCAAACTTCTATCAGCGAATTTCTCAGTTCTATCAGCGAATCCCAAATTTCAATCAGCGAATTTCTCAGTTCTATCAGCGGATCTCAAACTTCTATCAGCGAATCCCACAGTTCTATCAGCGAATCCCGAATTCCGAATAGTTTGATGTTTCGTCTACCAGCCTATTTTCTACAACTAACCTAAAATTGTATGATAGAATAAAATACAGTGAAAAACTAGGGGAGAGAATGTAGTGTACGAATTTATAAAAGGGACCGTCGATTTTGTCGGACCAGAATATATAGTTGTTGAGAACAGCGGCATTGGCTACCAGATATCTACACCCAATCCGTTTATTTATGCTAGTAAAATGGAAACAATGGTAACAGTCTATACCTACCACTACGTTCGTGAGGATGTAATGGCCCTGTACGGCTTCGAAACAAGAGAAGAGAAAAAGCTTTTTACAAAATTACTAAATGTATCTGGAATCGGTCCAAAAGGGGCGTTAGCCATCCTTGCTTCCGGTGAAGTACAACAGGTGGTTACTGCCGTTGAAAATGAAGATGAAAGCTTCCTAGTCAAATTCCCCGGGGTCGGCAAAAAAACAGCCCGGCAAATGATATTGGACTTAAAAGGAAAATTGCAGGATATCGTTCCCGACTATTTCCCCAATTTATTTAATACCGACCAACTTCACTTACATACACAAGCAACCAACTCGAACTTGGAAGAAGCAATTCTTGCTCTGAAAGCATTGGGTTATTCCGAAAAGGAAATCAAAAAGATTTCACCTGAGTTAAGAAAAGAACAAATGTCAACGGACCAATACATTAAGATAGCCCTTCAGCGGCTTTTAAAATAGGTGATGATTCATGGATGACCGAATTATTTCGAGTGAAGTCAATGAAAGTGAAATCAGCATAGAACAAAGCCTTAGGCCGCAAACCTTAAGACAATACATCGGACAGGATCAAGTAAAGGAAAATCTTGATATTTATATTAAGGCAGCAAAAATGCGTAAGGAAACGTTAGACCATGTGCTCCTTTATGGTCCGCCGGGATTAGGGAAAACAACACTCGCTGTGATTATCGCCAATGAAATGGGTGTGAACATCCGCACCACATCAGGACCTGCGATTGAAAGGCCTGGTGATTTAGCTGCGATTCTTACTGCACTCGAACCTGGGGACGTTTTATTTATTGATGAAATTCATCGCCTGCAAAGGACGATTGAAGAGGTACTTTACCCAGCGATGGAAGATTTTTGTCTTGATATTGTCATTGGTAAAGGCCCAAGTGCGAGATCAGTCCGCCTCGACCTCCCACCCTTTACGCTTGTTGGAGCGACTACGAGGGCAGGCTCCCTATCAGCTCCTTTAAGAGACCGGTTTGGAGTTTTAAGCCGACTCGAGTATTATAAGGAAGATCAATTAAAAAATATTGTCCTTCGAACAGCGGAAGTGTTCGGTACCGAAATCGATGACCTTTCAGCGCGAGAAATAGCCAGGAGATCAAGAGGGACCCCGAGAATTGCGAATCGTCTTCTTCGCCGGGTTAGAGATTTTGCCCAAGTAAGAGGGAATGGGACGATTGAGCTGGCCCTAGCACGAGAAGCACTCGAACTCCTACAAGTTGATCGACTTGGTTTAGACCATATCGACCATAAACTGCTGAAGGGTATTATCGAAAGATTCCGCGGCGGCCCTGTCGGCCTTGATACGATTGCCGCATCGATTGGGGAAGAAGCCGAAACGATTGAAGATGTGTATGAACCATATTTATTACAAATTGGCTTTTTGCAAAGAACTCCACGGGGCAGGGTGGTAACCCCATTAGTCTATCACCATTTTGGGATGGATTCGCCTGCCACTGATTGATTATTAAATTTAGATTAGGGTGTCATAATATGAAGGTAGATTTGTTTGATTTTCATTTGCCTGAGGAATTAATTGCACAGGTTCCGCTTCAAAATCGGACGGATAGCAGATTAATGGTTCTAGATAAGGAATCAGGCGGAATAAAGCATGAAGTGTTTAAAAATGTTATCGACTATTTGCGTGAAGGAGATTGCCTTGTTTTAAATGATACCAAGGTACTTCCTGCACGTCTTTTTGGCGTCAAAAAAGATACAGGTGCAAAAATCGAAGTCTTACTCTTGAAGCAGCTGGAAGGCGATCAATGGGAGACACTTATCAAGCCTGCAAAAAGAGTAAAAGAAGGAACGGAAATAGATTTCGGTGATGGTCTTCTTACGGCCGTTTGCACTGGGACCTCGGACCATGGCGGGAGAATATTAGATTTTAAATATGAGGGTATTTTTTATGAGGTCCTTGACCAATTAGGTGAAATGCCGCTTCCTCCCTACATAAAAGAGCAGCTCGAGGACCGGGATAGGTATCAGACCGTGTTTGCCCGTGAACCTGGTTCAGCCGCGGCACCAACGGCAGGGCTTCATTTTACAGACAGCTTATTAGAAGCGATTAAAGAAAAAGGTGTTCATATCGCGTTTATTACCCTTCATGTAGGGCTCGGAACCTTCCGTCCTGTAAGTGTAGATGATGTATTGGAACACGATATGCACTCCGAATTTTATATCGTCACTGAGGGGACAGCACGTCTGCTTAACGAGGTACGCAACAATGGAGGCAGAATTATTACCGTTGGGACTACCTCAACACGAACCCTTGAAACGATTGCCTCCGCAAATGATGGCCGTTTTATCGAGGGCAGCGGCTGGACCAATATTTTTATTTACCCAGGGTACGAATTTAAAGCCATTGATGGCATGATAACGAACTTTCATTTGCCAAAATCAACCCTGATTATGCTCGTCAGTGCGTTAGCAGGCAGAGAACATGTTTTACATGCTTATCAAACTGCCGTTACAGAGCGGTATCGTTTTTTTAGCTTTGGCGATGCAATGTTCATCATCTAAGAGGTACATAAGGAAGGAGAAAAAAATTTGACTGCGATTCGTTATGAATTAATCAAGACATGTAAACAAACAGGGGCCAGGCTAGGCAGAGTCCATACTCCTCACGGTTCGTTTGATACCCCTGCATTTATGCCGGTAGGAACGTTGGCAACTGTGAAAACAATGTCCCCCGAAGATTTAAAAGAAATGGGAGCGGGGATCATTTTAAGTAATACCTATCACCTGTGGCTCAGGCCGGGGCACGAAATCATCAGAGAAGCAGGCGGACTACATAAATTTATGAACTGGGATCGAGCTATCCTGACAGATTCGGGCGGATTCCAAGTTTTTAGTTTAAGTGAATTCCGTAAAATTGAGGAAGAAGGAGTCCATTTCCGTAACCATATGAGCGGTGAAAAATTATTTTTATCACCAGAAAAGGCGATGGAAATTCAAAATGCCCTTGGTTCCGATATTATGATGGCCTTTGATGAATGCCCTCCATTCCCTGCAACATATGAGTACATGCAGAAGTCTGTCGAGAGAACATCACGATGGGCGGAGCGCTGTTTAAATGCACATGGACGCCCCAATGACCAAGGCTTATTTGGAATCGTCCAAGGGGGAGAATATGAGGAGCTTCGCAAGCAGAGTGCGAAAGATCTTGTTTCGTTAGATTTCCCTGGCTATGCAGTTGGCGGTTTATCAGTGGGTGAACCAAAGGACATTATGAATCGCATGCTTGAACACACGACACCACTTTTACCTACAAATAAACCAAGGTATTTAATGGGTGTTGGATCACCTGATTCATTAATTGATGGCTCGATTCGCGGAATTGATATGTTCGACTGTGTGCTGCCTACACGAATTGCCAGAAATGGTACATTGATGACAAGCACTGGTCGACTTGTTGTAAAAAATGCACAATTTACGAGAGATTTTGGCCCGCTGGATGAAAATTGCGATTGTTATACCTGCCGAAATTATAGCCGTGCATACATTCGTCACTTAATTAAATGTGACGAAACATTTGGAATTCGTTTAACGTCTTACCATAATCTCTATTTTCTGTTAAGATTAATGGAGAAAGTCAGACAAGCCATCATGGAAGACCGGCTTGGTGATTTTAGAGAAGAATTTTTTGAGCAATATGGTTTTAACAAACCGAATGCGAAAAATTTCTAATAGATAATTTTTGAAAGGAGGGAAACAAGATGTCAGGAGGAATTGGTACCATTGTTCCATTAATATTAATGTTTGTGTTATTTTATTTCCTATTAATTCGCCCGCAGCAAAAGCGCCAGAAAGCGGTTCAGAGAATGCAAAGTGATTTAAAAAAGGGTGATAAAGTTGTCACGATTGGTGGATTACATGGTTTTATAGATTCAATTGATGAGAATAAAGCCGTAATTAAATGTGGTGACGGAAGCCGTCTTACATTTGACCGTAATGCCATTCGTGAAGTCACAGCGGATGCAAGTGAAGGAAGCGTCAATCTAACAAAATAGGAACAAACGAAAAGGAAGCCGTCCTGTATGGCTTCCTTTAATTTATTAATTATCTAGCTCCAGCGCCAAGCAGCCCCAGCCCTTCCTCTTTTCGATGTTAAGCGGATCTCCGTGAATTGTTGGTAGAAATGTTTACCCCTAAAATTCCACCCATCATCGCAATTAAGGTATAGCAAGTATGATAAATTACTTGTTCGGCGTTAAACAGGCGATCATATCCTAAGTATTGGAATAAAAAGACAACGATCGAGTAGATAAGTCCAGTTAGTCCACCAATAAGCCAACCCTTTTCTTTTCTTTTCCCGCCAGATAGAAAACCGCCTCCGAATAGCCCAATGAATGATAATGCCGTGACGACATATTGTAGTGATACTTCACGAGCAGACGTAAATTTGAGAATAAACGCAAAAATAATGCTGCATATCACGGCAAATACAAGAATAAAAATTAATCCGTACAGAATTGAAGTACCAAAGCTTTTCGATTCGATTTTAACTCTCCCCCTTCAGTCGCCTTCAGGCCGGCAAATAGGCCTAAATGTAAAGTACCGCCAGACCCTAGATACATGTTTCACTCCTAGTACAAGCGTATTCGTAGAAGGCGGAAAGTAGAATAAGTTTCCGTAAATTTTTCAAATGTAAGAGCGGGTTGGTATTTTATTCCGCTAATTTTTTGTCCATTTCTGCAAATAATACCGTTGAACGTAAAAAAAGGGGCGACGGTTGTGGAGGATTATTTAACGATTGTATTTCGAACGCTTTTATTTTATGCAGTTATCCTTGTCATTTTTCGAGTCATGGGGAAAAGGGAAATTGGGGAATTAAGCATTTTAGATCTAGTTGTTTTTATTATGATTGGTGAGATGGCAGTTGTGGCCATCGAAAGAATTCATACACCTTTGTTCCATACGGTGGTTCCAATGGTGTTGCTCATGTTGATTCAAATAACCTTAGCCATCTTTTCGTTGAAAAGTAAAAAATTTCGTAATCTGATTGATGGGCAGCCAAGCATTATTATTAATAGGGGGAAAATAGATGAGAACGCAATGCGGAAGCAGCGGTACAATTTTGATGATTTAATGACCCAGCTCCGAGAAAAGAACATTCGCAGTATTGCAGACGTGGAGTTTGCAATATTAGAATCCTCCGGAAGTTTGTCTGTCATTGAAAAATTAAAGAATAATAATAATGAATCTGAACTAGGCGATATTACCATCCCTTTAATCCTAGATGGAAACATTGAAGAAGAAAGTTTAAAAAGAATTAACAAAACAAATCTCTGGCTTCGGCAGGAATTGAAAAAACAGGGCTATCGCGATGTGAAGAAGATTTCTTTTTGCAGTTATGAAAATGGGAAATTCTTTATTGATCTACAGGATGAATGAACAAAAGACACGCTAAGAATGCGTGTCTTATTATTTAGAAAGTAATTAGGCAAACAAGTTTCGAAGCCAGGGAATACGTTTTAGCTCTTCCTTTTTAATAAGACCTAACAAAATAATCATGATCAAATAGGAAATGGACATGGCCATTAACGAAAATATTACCTTAATGGTTAACGGTTCAGTTAGGAAGGTGTTCTTAAATAACCAATAGCCTAACCAACCTGTAGCTCCCATGACTAGAAGTCCCTTCAGATAATCGCGAACGTAAAATGAGAAGGAAATCTTTTTTAATACCGTTGCAAAATGAAGAACAGTGACTAATACAAAGCCAACGATAATTCCTAATGCCACCCCGTTAATTCCAAATGAGGCTTGCGAAGCCAGTAAAAAAATCACAGCTGTCTTAACGATGGCACCAATAAGACTATTAATCATCGCTGCTCGTGCAAGATTTAATGCTTGTAACACAGCTTGTAACGGTCCTTGATAGTAATAGAATAAAAAGAAGGGAGCCATTAATCTAATAAAATAAGAGCCCTTTGCTGAGCCATACATGAGTTCCATCAATGGGTCAGCCAGCACATATAGAACGACAACGGCCAGTCCACCCGATAAAAAGGCAAAGCGCAATGCTTGCTGTAACCGGTATTCAATCAATTTTTTGTTGTTCTGCGTATTGGCTTCGCTAATCGCAGGCACAAGTGATGTAGCTAAAGAAAAGGTGATGAAAGACGGTAACATTAACAGTGGCATCGCAAAACCCGTTAAGGCACCGTATTGTTTGGTAGCTTCTACAGTGATGACACCAGCAAGGGCTAAGCTATGGACGACAACAATGGGTTCAAAGAACCATGCCACAGATCCAATCATTCTGCTCCCCATTGTCGGTAAGGCGATATCCATGAGTTCTTTGAAGGTTTGTTTCCCGCTGTGGACAAATTGAAAGAAATTTTTCCTAAGCCTAAAACGTTTTTTTAATTTAAAGGCAGTCATTAAGTAGATGAGTGAGACAAGTTCGCCGATTACAGATGAAACCATTGCTGCTGCAGCGGCATATTCAATTCCATAAGGAAGGAACGCTTTTGTCATCACAGCAATCAAAGTAATTCGCACAAATTGTTCTAAAATTTGTGAGATTGCCGAGGGACGCATGTTTTGTCTGCCTTGAAAGTAGCCCCGAAGCACAGAGGAAATCGCAATTACTGGAACCACAGGAGCTATTGCAATTAAAGGATAAAAGGTTCTTGGGTCAGTAAACAATGTTTTTGATAGAATCGGTGCAAGTAAGATTAGCGCTGGCGTAAATATAAGTGATAAAGAAATAGTCGTCGCTAGGGATACAACAAGAATTTTTTTTATCTCTGCAAAATTTCCTTTTGCTTCTGCCTCCGCGATATTTTTTGAAATAGCAACAGGGAGCCCTAACTGAGTTAGCGTCACTACTAGGATGAATGTAGGAAACGCCATCATGTATAAGCCAACACCTTCTTCCCCAATACTCCTTGCTATTACAATCCGATTAATAAAACCAAGGACTCTTGTAACAAGACCTGCGATTAATAGGATAAAAGTCCCCTTTAAAAACTTCGACATGCAGATTCCCACCTTCTCAAATAAGAAGAATTCATATACAATTATCTATATGCCTAATGGTGGACAAAGCATGACAAGTAGTAAAAGCTTTTTGAAAAGTTCAATTCAGTTGGGAGAGCTCCCAAGGAGGCAGTCATAATGGATAATAGTCACAGATTCGAACATTTTCGCACCCAGGTCCAACCAGCAGTAGCAAGTAAACTCACGGAGTTTCAATTGCTAGGGATTGATTCTGTAACGGAGAAGGAACTTTGGGATTTTTTAATTAAGAAAAAGTGGAAAAAGGTAAAGGAAGAAATGAAACTGTACGAAATTATCCAAGAAATCCTGTCTGTTAAGGCGAGCGATTATCTCAGCTTCGCGACGATTGAAGCATATAAAACGACCGAATTCTCATTTGATGATGAAGATGAATTGAAAGAGCTTTTAAAATAAAAATGCCTTATGAATTCATATTATTGTAAATTGACAGCCAATCTAACTTCTTTCATAATGAAGGAAGTGACTTTTTGGTAATTTATATAAGGATTATACGGAACAGTGCTAATGCACATGCACTAAGGAGGAACAATACATAATGGTAAAGCGCAGTAGAATTGTTGCTTTTTTTCTTGTCGTCCTAATTATAGGAAGCACAATGGGAGCAACAACTAAGAACATCTTAAACAATATGAAGCTAGGACTAGACCTTCAAGGTGGATTTGAGGTTTTGTACGATGTTAAGGAAGCGAAAAAAGGTCAAAAGATTGACAAAGAGGTATTGGCAAGTACCGCTGAGGCACTCGACAAGCGGATCAATGTCCTTGGGGTGAGTGAACCTAGTATTCAAATTGAAGGAAAGAACCGGATTCGTGTGCAGCTTGCTGGGGTAACAGACCAGAATAAAGCTCGCGAAATCTTATCTACTCAAGCAAATCTAACCTTCCGTGATGCTAATGACCGTCTGATGATGGATGGTTCTGACCTAAAACAAGGCGGAGCTAAGCAAACTTTTGATGAAAATGGTGCACCAAGCGTTTCTTTAACATTAAAAAGTGCCGATAAATTCCGCAAGGTGTCCGAAGAAATTATGAAAATGGCACCAAACAATGTTCTAGTTATTTGGCTGGATTTTGAAGAAGGAAAAGACTCTTTTAAAAAGGAAGTAACAAAAGCGAACCCAAAATTTTTATCAGCCCCAACAGTAAAGCAAATATTTAATCAAAATACAGTTTCGATTGTTGGCAGTTTTACTGCAAAAGAATCTCAAACCTTGGCTTCACTTTTAAATGCAGGCTCCTTACCGGTTAAGTTAAAAGAGGTGTACTCAACTTCCGTCGGAGCTAAGTTCGGGGAACAGGCATTGCATGATACGGTCTTAGCTGGAATCATTGGTGTTGTCATCATATATCTTTTCATGCTTTTCTATTACCGTTTTCCAGGTTTCATTGCTACTGTTACGTTATCAATTTATATATTTCTCGTCTTATTAATTTTCGATTGGATGAATGGGGTTCTGACCTTGCCGGGAATTGCCGCGATCATTCTCGGAATCGGAATGGCTGTCGACGCCAACATTATTACTTATGAACGGATTAGAGAAGAACTAAAGGTAGGCAGAAGCATTAAATCAGCGTTCCAAGCTGGTGAGCAGCATGCTTTTACAGCTATTCTTGACGCAAACTTAACAACAATCTTAACAGCTTGTGTATTATTCTTTTACGGGACAAGCTCTGTAAAAGGGTTTGCGACAATGTTAATAGTGAGTGTCCTGATGAGCTTCCTCACAAATGTTTACGGTGCAAGATTATTGCTGGGGCTATGGGTCCAAAGCGGTTTGTTAAATAATAAACCTGGTTGGTTTTCAGTACGCAAGTCCCAAATTAAATCTATTAACGATAATGTAGATACAATCGATCTTCCGACTCGATTTGATAAAATTGATTTTGTTAGACTTAGGAATAAAGTATTCATCCTATCCGGTGTTCTTCTAGTTGCAGGTGTAATCATTCTCGCTATTTTCCGTATGAATTTAGGAATTGATTTTTCAAGCGGAACACGTGTAGAGGTTCAATCAAAAACACCTTTAACCACTACCCAGGTGGAAAATGCTTTTAACAAACTTCATTTAACTCCAGATGATGTCGTCATTTCTGGTGATAAAAAGCAAATTGGTGCCGTCCGAATGATTGGGGTACTGTCAAAAGATGAGATTTCAACTTTAAAAGCAGATTTTAAAAAGCAATTTGGCTATGAGCCGAATGTTAGTACCGTTTCTCCGACGATTGGAAAAGAACTAGCGAAAAATGCCTTTTTTGCCGTCTTGATTGCCTCAATTGGTATCATTCTCTACGTTTCGATTCGATTTGAAGCTTATATGGCAATCGCCGCGATTGCTGCGATCCTTCATGATGCATTTTTCATGATTGCTATTTTTAGTATTACAAGACTTGAAGTAGATTTAAACTTTATCGCCGCGATTTTGACCATTATTGGTTACTCAAACCATGATACGATTGTTACTTTCGATAGGGTTCGCGAGAATATGCAAAAGAAAAAACGGCTTAAAACGGTTCAGGATATTGCTGAAGTGGTAAATGTTAGTATTCGCCAAACTTTAACACGGTCGTTTAACACCGTTTTAACAGTGCTCATTACGACAGTATGCTTAATGATTTTTGGAAGCCCGGCGATACGCAATTTCTCTATCGCTTTATTCGTTGGATTAATTATTGGGGTATATTCCTCCGTCTTTGTCGCAGGTTCTTTATGGTATGTGATGAAATGTAAAGAGTTGAAGAAGAAGGGCGTTATTAAAACGGTAAAAGAGAAAAGAAAGTACTCTGATCAACCACAAGTATAAATTTAGTTGAAACCGCAGATATCCTGCGGTTTTTCTTTTGATTGAAAGCTGTATCCTACTCCTGTATAATAAGAAGGTCTGAGGGGTGAACATACACATGTTAAGTTCGAAAACAAGATGGATTGTTCGGAAATCCGATGAACAACTGATCAAAAAGCTAGAAACTGAATTGAAAATAACGCCTCTTGTCGCTTCACTGCTTGTCAACCGTGGCTTTAATACCGTTGAGTCTGCACGGTATTTTTTATTTGGAAAGGAAGAGTTCCACGATCCCTTTCTCCTAATAGGAATGGATATTGCAGTTACGAGAATTCGTGAAGCCATCGAAAACCAAGAGCCAATCCTCATATTCGGCGATTATGACGCTGATGGAGTAAGCAGCACATCAGTATTAATGATCACGCTTCGTGACCTTGGTGCAAATGTTCAATTTTACATCCCTAATCGTTTTACTGAAGGATATGGCCCGAATGAGGCCGCATTCCGGAGTGCAGCAGAAAATGGAATAAATTTAATTATTACTGTGGATACTGGAATATCAGCTACCTATGAGGCATCCGTTGCAAAAGAGCTAGGCATGGATCTCATCATTACCGATCACCATGAGCCTGGGCCGGTATTACCTGAGGCGCTTGCGATTATTCATCCCAAGCTTCCTGATAGTACCTATCCGTTTCGTGAACTGGCAGGAGTGGGTGTAGCCTTTAAACTTGCCCATGCGCTTTACGGGGAGGTTCCGGAGCATTTGTTAGAAATAGCTGTGATTGGGACGATTGCGGATTTAGTCTCGTTAAAGGATGAGAATCGCCTGATCGCTAAAAAAGGACTTGAAAAACTAAAAACAACGAATAATATTGGCCTTAGAGCCATTTTAAAGCTGGCAGGGGTCGATCCCATGTCGATAAATGAAGAAACAATTGGCTTTACCCTCGCGCCAAGGATTAATGCCGTGGGGCGTTTAGAAGATGCTGACTTAGCCGTTCAGCTGATCTTAACCGATGATCCACTTGAAGCAGAAAGCCTAGCATCAGAAATGGATGCTCTCAATAAGTCAAGACAGTCGATTGTTAATTCGATTACGACTGAGGCGATGGAAGAGGTTGAAAAGAATTTCCCAATCGAGTCTAATAAAGTTCTAGTCATCGGTAAGGAAGGCTGGAATGCCGGAGTCATCGGAATTGTTGCCTCAAGACTCGTTGAAAAGTATTACCGGCCAACGATTGTACTGAATTTTGACCCGGATAAGGGAGTGGCAAAGGGGTCGGCCCGCAGTATTGCAGGTTTTGACCTATTTAAAAATTTATCAACCTGCCGTGATATTTTGCCGCATTTTGGCGGTCACCCCATGGCAGCAGGGATGACCTTAAACCTAGAGAATGTTGCGGAACTCCGCACAAGGTTAAATTTACTGGCAGAAGAACAACTGACTCCTGAGGATTTAATTCCAGTAACATTTCTCGATGAGGAAATTAAACTTCAACATGTGAATCTATCATCATTAGATGAAATGAGTCTACTTGCTCCTTTTGGAATGGACAACCCCAAACCAAAGGTTTTAATAAACAATGTCGATATTACAAATATCAGAAAAATTGGCAGTGAGCAAAACCACTTAAAGGTATTAGTGAATGAAAGTGGTGCTAATCTGGATGGGGTAGGCTTTGGTTTAGGACCCTTAGTGGATCATATATCACCTGCATCAAAAATTTCGTTAATTGGAGAATTATCTGTTAACGAATGGAACAATATACGTAAACCACAAATTTTCATCCACGATATTGCCGTGGAGTCATGGCAATTATTTGATTATCGCGGACAAAAGCGGATCAACAGCCTTTCAAATGCTGTCCCAGCTGATAACAGGAAATTTATTATTTTTAATCAAGAACACCTTGAAAAAATAAATCCTAATATAATCGATGAGACCATTTTTATTAAAGATGTGGAAGATGCAAAATCGTTCGATGGGAACAAGGCAAATATTGTTCTGGTTGACTTTCCTTCATCAAAAGAAATCCTAAAGGTTTTATTTAAAGGGAAACAACCAGCTAGGATTTATGCTTATTTTTATAAAGAATCCAGTGATTTCTTTAGTACTGTCCCGACTCGTGACCATTTTAAATGGTTTTATGCTTTTCTGTTAAAAAAGGGTCCTATCGATCTTAAACGACATGGGGGTGACCTCGCAAAGCATCGCGGTTGGTCGCAGGAAACGATAAACTTTATGTCAAAGGTGTTTTCTGACCTGGATTTTGTTACAATAAACAATGGATTTATAACTTTAAACACCGGAGCGCAAAAGCGTGACCTAACTGACTCTCGAACCTACCAAATAAAACAAGCACAATATGAACTTGAAAGAGAACTATTGTTTTCATCCTTCCAGGATTTAAAAGCCTGGTTCGATCAAGTTATTAAAGAGTCGGTTGAAACTGAGGAGGCAATTGAAGAATGGACTTAAAAGAATTTATTACAATCGTACCTGACTGGCCAAAAGAAGGAATTAAATTTAAAGATATCACCCCTTTAATGAATGATGGTGAGGCCTATAAATATGCAACAGACCAAATCGTTGCTTATGCAAAAGAAAGACAAATTGATCTGATTGTTGGACCTGAAGCCCGAGGATTTATTATTGGCTGTCCGGTTGCATATGCCTTAGGCGTAGGCTTTGCCCCAGTCCGTAAAGAAGGTAAACTTCCACGGGAAACGATTAAAGTTGGTTACGGGCTTGAATATGGCAAAGATGTTCTAACCATCCATAAAGATGCCATCCATCCAGGCCAACGTGTCTTAATCACGGATGATTTATTGGCTACAGGCGGAACAATCGATGCGACGATTCAATTAGTGGAGCAACTTGGCGGGGTGGTTGCAGGAATTGCTTTCTTAGTTGAGTTAAGTTATTTAGAAGGTAGAAAAAAACTTGATGGTTATGATGTTTTAACATTGATGCATTATTAAACCATTAAAGAGGGCACTCAGGGCGAGTGCTCTCTTTATATAAAAAAGCGGAAGCGCCCGTTTAGCATAATTTTTACTGAATAGTGTGGAAAAAGACTCTCAATCTCTTTACATCTTGGCTTTTTTTTTCGATAATAATAACAATCATTCCTATTTAGAACAAATTTTTAGAGAATGACATTTATATAAATAAAATGAGACGAAAATAAAGGTGATTTCATGGCGAATGATCTAGTGTTAACAGCCGACCAAGTCATCGACAAGACTCGGAATTATTTAAATGATGAACATGTTAAATTTTTGGAAAAAGCATACGAATTTGCAAAACATGCTCATCGTGAACAATATAGAAAATCGGGCGAACCGTACATTATTCATCCGATCCAGGTTGCTGGCATTCTAGCTGACTTGGAGATGGATCCTGCCACGGTTGCAGCTGGTTTTCTTCATGACGTCGTTGAAGATACGAGTATATCTTTAAAAGATATTGAGTCTTCTTTTAATGACGAAGTGGCCATGCTTGTCGACGGCGTAACCAAATTAGGGAAAATTAAATATAAATCTCACGAGGAACAGCAGGCAGAGAACCACAGAAAAATGTTTGTGGCAATGGCCCAGGATATCCGGGTCATCCTAATTAAGCTTGCCGACCGTTTGCATAATATGCGGACACTTAAACATCTTCCTTTAGAAAAGCAGCGTCGGATTTCAAATGAAACACTTGAAATTTTTGCGCCTTTGGCACATCGTCTTGGTATTTCTAAGATTAAATGGGAACTGGAAGATACAGCCTTAAGGTATTTAAATCCGCAGCAATATTATCGAATTGTTAACTTAATGAAAAAGAAGCGCGCTGAACGTGAGCAATATTTAGTGGATGTCATTGAAGAAGTAAAGAACCGAATGGGTGAAGTGTCGATTAAAGCAGAGCTTTCTGGCCGTCCGAAGCATATTTATAGCATTTATCGGAAAATGGCTTTGCAAAACAAGCAGTTCAGTGAAATTTATGATTTGCTAGCTGTTCGAATCGTCGTAAACAGTATTAAAGATTGCTATGCTGTTTTAGGGATTATTCACACTTGCTGGAAACCAATGCCCGGCCGTTTCAAGGATTATATCGCGATGCCGAAGCCTAATATGTATCAATCCTTGCATACTACCGTAATCGGCCCAAAAGGAGATCCGCTTGAGGTTCAAATTAGAACGTATGAGATGCATCGGATTGCTGAATTCGGGGTGGCAGCACACTGGGCTTATAAAGAGGGCAAAGAAGCACTTAACGAGAGCACTTCGTTTGAACAGAAATTAACCTGGTTCAGAGAAATACTGGAGTTCCAAAATGATACCGCCAATGCGGAAGAGTTTATGGAGTCATTGAAAATTGACTTATTTTCGGATATGGTTTTTGTGTTTACACCAAAAGGTGATGTCATGGAGTTGCCGTCTGGTTCTGTTCCTATTGATTTTGCTTATCGAATTCACTCCGAAATTGGCAATAAGACGATAGGCGCAAAAGTGAATGGCAAAATGGTGACGCTGGACTACCGGCTTAAAACTGGTGATATCATCGAAATCCTTACATCGAAACATTCATACGGTCCAAGTCAGGATTGGTTGAAGCTGGCGCAAACATCGCAAGCGAAAAACAAGATCCGGGCCTTCTTTAAGAAGCAGCGCCGCGATGAAAATGTCGATAAAGGCAAAGAGATGGTTGAAAAAGAAATTCGTAATATGGAGTTTGATATCAAAGAAATATTGACCTCTGACAATCTGAAAAAGGTTGCTGAAAAGTTTAATTTCTCCAGTGAAGAAGATATGTATGCAGCGGTTGGTTATAATGGTGTAACGGCTTTACAGGTCGCCAACCGATTAACCGAGAAATGGCGCAAAAAGAGGGATCAGGAGCAGAGTTCGAATATTACCAATGCCATAACGGACCTAAAAACCTTCCCATCTTCCAAAAAACGTGAATCCGGTGTCCGAGTTTCCGGGATTGATAATTTACTGATTCGGTTATCAAGATGCTGTAATCCGGTTCCAGGCGATGAAATTGTTGGTTTTATTACAAAAGGCCGCGGGGTCTCTGTACATCGTTCGGACTGTACGAACATTGATTCTAATGATGCTCAGTCTAGGTTAATCCCGGTAGAGTGGGAATCATCCTTAAATGATCGGAAAGAATATAATGTTGATATTGAAATTAACGGTTATGACCGTAGAGGGCTTCTGAATGAAGTACTTCAAGCTGTAAATGAAACGAAAACAAATATCTCTGCCGTTTCAGGCAAATCGGATCGGAATAAAATGGCGACGATTAGCATGTCGATTGCCATACACAATGTGAACCATTTGCAAAAGGTGGTTGAACGAATTAAACAGATCCACGATATTTATTCCGTCCGTCGAATGATGAATTAAGGAGTTTCAAAAAATGCGTGTAGTTGTTCAACGAAGTAAAGGTGCCAACGTAACTGTTGGCGGGGAAGTAACTGGTCAAATAACAAAGGGGCTTGTCTTACTTGTCGGTATCACCCATGCTGACAAGGAAGAGGATGCCATCTACCTAGCCGATAAAATTGCCAACCTCCGTATTTTTGAGGATGCTGATGAAAAGATGAATCTATCTTTATTAGATGTTGGCGGTGAAATTCTTTCTGTTTCGCAATTTACTCTTTACGGTGATTGCCGAAAGGGGAGAAGGCCAAACTTCATGGATGCGGCCCGGCCAGACCAAGCTGTTCAACTATATGAGTTACTTAACAGCTTGCTGTTAGAAAAAGGGATTCGTGTTGAAACCGGCATATTCGGTGCGATGATGGATGTCGAACTCATCAATGACGGTCCCGTGACGTTGATACTTGAAAGTAAATCATAAAAAAGGCTTGGCACTTTCGATTAGGTGCTAAGTCTTTTTTGTTTTTGTATTGGAAAAGCCCTTTTAATTGAAGGCAGGGAAATCATTATTTCAAATTACAACACTCAAGTAGAAAAAAATCAAGAAACAATATAAGACCATATGAATCACAAATCGTTCGTCTTTAATTTGAGTACCATTAATTTCGCTTTTACTTATTACTTCCATTGTAAAAATTAACCGGACGAATCGATTGATTTGTCCGGTTAATAAAAGCTTTATTTATCCTGTTTAACAAAATAATGGCTCTTTCTGTAAACCATCGCTTCCATTGTTGCGATTAGTTCATTTTCACTTTGGACATCGATTTTGTACCAAGCGAGTTTGTGATTTTTCTTTATTTCTTTTGCATTTGCAGTTAAGGTCCTGCCACGTTTGCCAGCTGATATAAAGTTAACATTGGTTGTGACACCCACAGCTGTTTTGCCATATGAGTTGCTCGCTGCGGCAAATACGTAATCTGCAAGTGAAAAGATAATGGCACCGTGAACTGTTCCATGTGCATTAAGCATCCGGTCGTCAGGAATTAATTCCGCTTCCGCTGTGCCGGGTCCGAGATTTGTCAGCTTCATGCCAAGAAAAGATGCAAATGGTTCGTCTTTCAGAACTTGCTTAATTTCATCGTAATGTAAATCGTGAATTGCCTGATCATCTAATTGAATTGTCATGGAATTTTCCTCTCCTTAATGATCTTTTGCTGAGCTAATGCCATACCCAGTGTTTGATTTAAACAATACTTCTGCGAATTTATTTTCGTCTTTTGCTTTAGACAACATTGTACCTATATAGGCACCTATAAAGCCAAGAGGCACGGTGAAAATGGTCGGGTTGCTCATTGTGAAAATAGGGTCTCCTGTGAAAATACCCATTCCAGGTTGGGGATTCCATACATTCGGACTAAGCAAAACTAAAACTAGAGAGCTGATTAACCCAAACAGCATGCCGGTGATCGCTCCGATTGCATTAAATCGTTTCCAGTAAATTGTGCAAAGAATAACCGGCAAGTTGGCGCTTGCTGCAATACCTAATGCAAGTACCGAAAGGAAAGCAACATTCAGTGACTGTGCGAACAAGGCTAGCACGATTGAAATAGACGCAACACTAATTGCCGAGATACGTGCTACAAGAACTTGCTGCTTTTCAGTCATTTTTCCGTCTTTAATAATTTCTCCATAAATGTCATGTGCAAAGGCGGATGCTGACGTTAAAACAAGGCCGGATACTACCGCCAAAATAGTGGCAAATGCGACAGCTGAGACGAATGCAAACAAGAATTCACCGCCTACGGTTAATGCGAGAAGCGGCGCGGCCATGTTTCCAGCAGGGTTAGCCTCAACAATGCGGTCAAAACCGACGAATGAAGCAGCACCGAACCCTAGGAAAATCGTCATAATAAAAAATACTCCAATAAACCATGTTGAATATACAACAGATTTTCGTGCCGTCGCCGCATCCTTTACAGTAAAGAAACGGACAAGTAAATGCGGAAGTCCTGCTGCGCCGAGGACAAGTGACATATTAAATGAAATCATATCAAGTCCATTCGTGTATTTATTACCTGGATTTAAAAAGTCATTACCAAGGGGTGTTGCTGTCTTAACATGGTGGAACATTTCTGAGATGTTAAAGTTATATCGGGAAAATACAATAAACGTCAAAACGGAAGAACCGCCCAGTAAAAGCGCAGCTTTTGTTATTTGTACCCAGCTTGTCGCCCGCATCCCACCGAAAATAACATAAATTGTCATTAATACACCAACGAGAAGAACGGAAAGACCGTAATCGATCCCGAGAAGAAGTTTAATCAATCCGCCCGCACCAACAAGTTGAGCAATCATATAAAAAATAGAAATGACAAGAGTGTTCGCTGCAGCGATCCCACGTACCTTTTTGGACTTAAACCGAGCAGAAATCATATCGGCTAACGTGTATTTTCCAAGATTACGAAGCGGCTCCGAAACAAAGTATAATAAGACAAGGAACGCGACAAGATTGCCAATGCTCATATAAAATCCATCGAAACCAATCAGAGCGATAGCCCCTGTAATACCGAGAAAAGAAGCGGCAGACATAAAGTCACCAGCTACAGCCAATCCATTTTGCCATGCAGTCAACCCGCCGCCAGCTGTATAAAAATCGCTCGCGTTTTTCGTTTTCTTAGAAGAATAATAGGTTATTGTAAGCGTTAACAAGATAATGCCTAAAAAAAGTATAAGAGATAATGTACTCATCAGCCAAGCTCCTTCCGGTATTTAGTTAAAATATTTTGGGCCATTTTGTCATACTTCTCTGATTTCTTAAGGTAGACAATTCCACCGATCCAAACCACAACGAACTGAAGAAGTGCATAAACCCATGCCCATGTTATACCGAGAAAAGCTTCTCCTTTTAATAGATATGTATAAGCAGCTAACACAGGTAGAACAAAATAGAACGTCAGGAAGAAAGTGGTGACAGGGATAATAAATGCTTTTTTCTTTTGAAGTAAATCCTTAAAATCTTCGGTTTCAACCAATTGATAATAGGGCTTCTTTTCGACATGTTCTTCGGTTAAGTAGCTTTTTTTTACTGGTGATTCCATAATAACCCCTCCTTGAATAAAACGATTTTAAAACGGTAATGATAAAAAGTGATATATGTCACTCTCGTTTTAAAGCTATCATAATTAGAATATTAAGTAAATTAAAATATTTAATAAAATTTTATATTTTCTATTAAAATTCAAAGTTAACACTATTGACAACGTGGAAATGTCGTATTAATCTGAAAAAGTATATTACTAGATTTTTTATTTTCGTTTTAATTCCGTTATGTAATTTCAGGAACAATGAAAAGCAAATGAGGGGGACTGACAAAATGTACAATCCAGAAATTGAAACTGCTACCCGTGTTGAAATGGAAAGTTTGCAGCTGGCACGACTTCAAAAAACGGTTAGAAATGTATTTAACAATGTACCATTTTACAAAGAGAAATTTGATGAACTGGGTATTACGCCAGAAGATATTCAACAGTTAAGCGATGTGACAAAGCTTCCATTTACCAAAAAACAGAATTTTCGTGAGCAATACCCATTCGGTCTATTTGCAGTTCCCATGGATGAGGTTGTCCGCGTTCATGGATCATCTGGAACGAGCGGAAAGCCGACAATTGTAGGATATACAAAAAATGATATTGAAAACTGGTCAGTAATGGTTGCCCGTGCAATTGTCACTGCAGGCGGTCGGAAATCTGATATTTTTCATAATGCCTATGGCTATGGATTGTTTACAGGCGGGCTTGGTCTTCATTACGGAGCGGAAAAGCTAGGCGCTGCAACATTACCAATTTCGGGGGGAAACACAGATCGACAAATTACACTTATTAATGATTTGAAACCGAGAGGTATTTGCGGAACGCCATCTTATATTCTAAATATGGCTGAAAAGATGGAAGAAATGGGGATAGACCCTGCTGATAATGGAATTGAATATGGTATTTTTGGCGCTGAGCCTTGGTCGGAAGAAATGAGAGCGACACTTGAAAAGAAACTAAAATTGAAAGCGGTTGATATTTACGGCCTAAGTGAAGTTATGGGACCGGGTGTTGCGATAGAATGTCATGAAGCACAGGATGGACTTCATATCGCAGATGATCACTTCCTGATTGAAGTGATTAATCCAGATACACTCGAACCGGTAGCAGATGGAGAAGTTGGAGAACTTGTTTTTACTAGCTTAACGAAGGAAGCCCTACCAATTATTCGTTATCGAACTGGGGATCTTGCCGCTATTACCCGAGAAAAATGTAAATGTGGACGTACGACAACGAGAATGTCCAGGGTAAAAGGCAGAACAGATGACATGCTCATTGTCAGAGGTGTAAACGTTTTCCCTTCTGAAATTGAACGGGCATTGTTGCAAGTGAAGGGACTCGTTCCTCATTATCAGATTCACCTTGTTAAGAAAGGTGCAATGGACAGTGTTGAATTACATGTTGAAATTGAAAGCGATTTCTATACTGGAATTGATGGAGACTTAACACATGCCAATGTTCAGAAATTGAAGAAGACGGTCCAGCACCATATGAAAAACACATGTCTAGTGACGATGGATATCGTTGTCAACATTCCAAAAGGCATCCCGCGTTCTGAAGGAAAGGCCATTCGTATTGTTGATAAGCGAAAAAGTGCTATGATCAGCGTATAATGAATCTGTCATTATCCCAGCAGGGAATTGTGCATGCTGTTCCTTCATTTTCGTCAAGAAGAACAAATGCCATTCCCTTGTCATTGTAACCAAAAATTTCTGGTGCCCGTGCACCGCATCCACGATTTAGCGAAGATAAAGTAGGTCGTCACGGTTCAAAGTATCGTTGAAATAAAGGAGAGTATCGCCCATTCTTTTATTTTAAAAAAATGACGCAATATTCTTGCTTTTTATATAACAATAAAATATAATTACGTTAAATAAACGTTATATTGCTTTTAGAAAAGGGGGATTTGAAATGAGCGTTCTTTTAAATGAAATAACAGAACAGGAAAAGCTGGAGCAATTTATAGCTAGGATCGAAGCTGGAGATAAAATTGAAGCAGATGATTGGATGCCAGATGAATATCGGAATACATTAATCAAATTAATTTCCATGCATGGTATGAGCGAAATAATGGGAGCACTTCCTGAAAAGGAATGGGTACCAAAAGCTCCTACTTTGCATAGAAAACTTGGGATTATGGCGAAGGTACAAGACGAAATGGGACACGGACAATTATTGCTTCGTGTGGCGGAAGATTTATTGAAACCATATGGAAAAAAGCGGGACGATCTGATGCAGGATCTTTTTACTGGAGATTTAAAGTTCCATAATGTTTTCCATATGGAAGCTAAATCATGGGGAGATGCAGGGCTGATTGGCTGGTTAGTTGATGGAGCGGCCATTATCACCCAAACGGATATGCTTGGTGCATCTTACGGTCCATATGCCCGTGCCTTACACAGAATTTGTGCAGAAGAGGTTTTCCACGCTCAACACGGAGAAGCCATTATTATGGCTTTAGCTGAAGGGACAGAAGAACAGAGACAAATGGTGCAAGATGCCCTTAATTATTGGTGGGAATCTTTGCTGCTTTTCTTCGGACCGCCAAGCAAGAATGAAATGGGTGCTTCAAAACAAGATGTTACCTTAAAGTATAGAATCAGAACAGGCACGAATGAAGGACTTCGTCAATCTTTCTTTAGCAAGTATATTAAGCGGATTCATTCACTTGGTTTTACCATTCCGGATGAAACGCTGCGATTTGATGAAGAAACAGGAAAATGGATTTATAAACAGCCTGACTGGAATAAATTGAAGAAGATTGCTAGAAATGAAGGACCTCGTTCACAAGAGCGCTTGAATCTTAGAAGAATTTCTTACAAAAATAACCAATGGGTACGTGAAGCATTGTCACCAAAGACTGTCTAAGGGAGGGGAAGGAACATGGAAACTAGGCAAGAATCATATTTTGAAGAGTTTGAAGTATTTAGCCGCAAGACCCCAACTGCACCAGTACAATATCATTTTAGCTTGCTCGCACCAAATGAGGATATTGCGATCCTGATGGCACAGGAAAACTTTATGCGACGTGAAGCAGTGGATGATATCTGGGTTGTGAAACGTCAGAATATACGTAAAATGACTTCGGAAGAAAAGAAAACGCTTCAACGTTTAGATAATAAAGAATACCGCACAACAAAAGGGTATGGCTATTTAAAGAAAAAATGGCGGAAATATGAACAAGAAATGCTTGATGAGAAGGAAATTTTGTCTTGGGCAGGAGGCGTAAAAAATGGCAAATAATTCATCAGTAGAGAATACGGCAATTAAAGAGTTGCTATTTCAACTAGCAGACGATGATTTTATCCATTCCTATCGTGGATCTGAATGGCTGGGTCTCGCTCCTCACATTGAAGAAGACGTAGCAACTTCATCCATCACCCAAGATACAATGGGTCATGCGGCCATATTCTATCAATTGTTAGAAGAACTCGGTGAAGGGAATGCAAATCAGCTGGCCCATGACCGTCCAGCGAATGCAAGGCGCAATGCGATTATCTTGGAACTCGTGAATGGACCTGGCTATTATATGGAAGAACCGGATTATGATTGGGCTTTTGCAGTTGTACGAAATTATTTTTATACCCAAGCTAAAATGATTAAGATTCAATCACTACATTCAAGTTCATATGAGCCGCTGGCCGAAGTTGCCGCAAAGGTGCAAATGGAACTTTACTATCATTTAATGCACTGGAAAACATGGTTCGTTCAACTTTTAGGTTCAGGTCATGAAGAAGCTGTTTCCCGAATGAAAGCAGCTATTGAAAAAACGTTTCAAGATTTTCAAGGAGTTTTTTCTCTTGGAGAACATCGAAATAAAATCGTGCAACAAGGTTTAATTGAAAGCGAAGCGGTTTTACTGAATAAGTGGAATCAGGCCGTTGCGCCTGTATTGAAAAGTGTTGGGCTCCAAGGAACCATTGAAGTAGGAATGGCTCAAGGAGATGGACGAAATGGGAAGCACACAGAGGATTTAGAGAAGGCACTCGAAACTTTAAGTGAAGTATACGCTAGTAATAAAGCGGCTTCCTGGTAATACAAGAGGAAAAGGGGGAGGGGACTATGTCTACCGTGTTATTAACATCAGAAGAAATATATAAACTACTGGAAAACGTAAAAGATCCTGAAATTAATACAGTCAGCATTCTAGATTTAGGAATGGTGGAGAATGTAGAGATATCAGGATCAGATGTTTCAGTAAAAATACTGCCTACCTTTCTAGGGTGTCCAGCTTTGTCTATCATTCAAAAAAATGTTGAAACAGCCGTTAAACAGCTGCCAAGCGTTGGAGGAGTGAGCGTAGAATTCCTACGTTCCCCATCCTGGACATCTGACCGGATTACGGAAAAGGGGAAAGCGGGACTAAAGGTATTCGGAATCTCCCCTCCCCCTCGACAAATGAAAGAAGATGGATCGTGGCATATAGATTGTCCGTATTGTGAATCCACGTATGTCACGATGGAAAACATATTCGGACCAACAGCGTGCCGCAGCATTT
Organism: Neobacillus sp. C211; assembly: GCF_051842875.1. Classification (NCBI taxonomy): domain Bacteria; kingdom Bacillati; phylum Bacillota; class Bacilli; order Caryophanales; family Bacillaceae; genus Neobacillus; species Neobacillus sp. C211. Next base: position 43,720 of record NZ_JBPXRO010000005.1, on the reverse strand, counting down.
TATATTGCAAATCATGTAAAAACCCATTTGAAGCAATGAAACCAATGATTAAATTTATGTAAAATACGGAGGGAATAAAATGGTAAAGTTAATTGCTCTATATAAGCAGCCGGAAAATAAAGAAGAATTTGATGAACATTATTTCAGTGTTCACGGTCCTATCACAGAAAAAATCCCAGGTCTTCAAAAAATGGTCGTTACGAAAATAGTCGGAACACCAATGGGGAAAGACTCTGAATATCACATTCTATGCGAAATGTATTATGAAAATCATGAAGCACTTCAACAAGGTATGCGTTCCCCTGAAGGAAAAGCATCAGGAAAAGACTTGATGGGTTTTGCTGGGAAACTTGTAACCATGATGATCGGTGAGGAAGTATAAAATGAACGAGTTTCAATTTATTGAGACATCAATTGGGGATGGGATAGGCTTTATCACTTTGAACCGACCGAAACAATTGAATGCGCTGAACCGGACGATGGTCGGTGAAATTGTTTCTGCAGCAGAAGAATTCGACCGTGATACCCAAGTGAAAGTAATCTTATTATCCGGTCATGGAAAAGCATTTTCTGCTGGAGCGGATATTGATGAGATGGCCAATGACAATCCTGTTAGATTGGAATTGTTGAATCAATTTGCTGATTGGGACCGGTTAAGTTTCGTTAAAAAGCCTATCATTGGTGCAGTCAAAAGCTTTGTATTCGGCGGTGGCTTTGAGCTTGCCTTATCATGTGACTTACTTATAGCTGCTGGAGATACACTGTTTTCCTTTCCAGAAGTAACACTTGGAGTTATGCCTGGAGCAGGAGGGACACAAAGACTGACGAAGCTAGTGGGTAAAACAAAGGCACTTGAATGGATCTTGACCGCCGAAAGAATCAATGCAGAAACAGCGTTAAAATATGGCATTATTAATAAAATTGTCGCACCTGAATTATTGATGGAGGAAGCAATTGGCTTCGCAAGAAAGATTGCGGCACAGCCGCCTTTAGCAGTCAGAATAATTAAAGACTCTGTTAATAAGGCAGTGGATTACTCCTTATATGAAGGAATGCAATATGAAAGAAAGAATTTCTACTTGCTCTTTGCTTCTGAAGATCAAAAGGAAGGCATGGAAGCGTTTGTAGAAAAAAGAAAGCCTAATTTTACAGGCAGATAAGGAGTTATGCTATGTACGAAACAATTTCTTTTCGGATTGAAAACGGGGTAGCTTGGCTCAGTCTAAACCGACCTGATAAACTGAATGCTTTTACATCACAAATGAATAAAGAAATCCAAAAGGCAATTAAACACTCGTCAAACTCTCATGAGGTGCGTGCGATTGTCATTACCGGAGAAGGAAGGGCCTTTTGTTCCGGTCAAGACTTAGCAGATGTGGATGACAGCATGAATTTAGGGCAAATGCTCCGTGACGATTACGGTCCGATGATGAAGGAAATCGTCAGTTGTGAAAAACCAATTATTGCAGCAGTAAACGGTGTGGCTGCAGGGGCAGGCTTCAGTCTGGCATTAGCCTGCGATTTCCGTCTTATCTCTGAGAAAGCAAGCTTTCTAAATGCCTTTGTCAATATTGGGTTAATTCCTGATTCGGGTAATCTGTATTTCCTTTCACGAATTGTGGGTCATGCAAAGGCATTAGAGCTATCTGTATTGGGAGAAAAAATACCTGCTGCTGAGGCAGAAAAAATGGGTCTTGCTACAAAAGTAATCGGAGTAGAGGACTGGAACGAACAAGTGACAGCTTTTGCAGAAAATATTGCCAGCAGACCAACGAAAGCAATCGGCTTAATCAAAAGATATTTAGAAGCCTCCTACCATATTTCTTTTGAAGAATATTTGAAAGAAGAAGCGGAAGGACAACGAATTGCCGGCTTAACGAAAGATTATGTTGAAGGGGTAACGGCATTTACAGAGAAACGCAAAGCTCAATTTATTGGTGAGTAACATAAAAAAGGGAGTGGGATGAAATGGTAAAAGTACAAGAAGCAGCAACTTTTGAAAAAGTAGAAATGAAGCGTGATTATTACCATCTAGTTATTAATGGTGAAAGAGTGGAAAGTTCTAATGGAGCCACTATTGATGCTTACAATCCTGCCACTGGTGAAATCATTGCCAGGGTTGCAAAAGCTACACAAGAAGATGCTGAAAGAGCAGTACAAGCAGCTCTTGGAGCTTTCGAAAACGGGAAATGGAAAAAATCACCTGTTAATAAACGCTCTCGAATTTTAAATAAAATTGCGGCAATTATGCGTTCCCGTTTTAATGAATTAGTTGAATTAGAAGTCTTAAATAGTGGTAAATCCATTTCAGCGGCACAAGGTCAAGTTATGCAAGCTGTTGAAGTTTTTGAATTTTATGCAGGTGCCATTGTAGGACATAGTGGCTCCGTAAATAATATGGCAGGTCAATTCCATAACTATACAGAGAAAGAACCTGTAGGTGTATGTGCACAAATTATTCCTTGGAACTACCCATTGATGATGGCGGCGTGGAAGATTGCACCTGCAATCGCGGTTGGATGTTCTGTCATTGTGAAACCAGCTTCATTAACTCCGTTAACTGCCATTGTTTTAGGGGAAATTTGTATTGAAGCAGGAGTTCCTGCGGGAGTTGTTAATATTATTCCTGGTTCTGGTTCTGACGTTGGAAATTATCTTGTTGAACATCCGAATGTAAATAAAGTCGCTTTCACAGGTTCTACACCAATTGGTAGAGATATCATGGGTAAGGCTTCTAAAACATTAAAGCGTGTAACATTGGAGCTTGGCGGGAAATCTCCGAATATCGTGTTCGAGGATGCTGATATTGAAGCGGCTATAGATGGGTCACTATTCGGTATTTTCTATAATACAGGACAATCTTGTGAGGCGAGATCTCGCTTATACGTGCACGAGGATATCTATGATGAATTTGTTACTAGATTCGTAGAAAAAACGAAAAAGCTTAAATTAGGAAATCCATTAGATAAAGAAACACATGTTGGATCAGTTATCGATCAAGGTCAATTAGATGTTGTTGATAGTTATGTTCAATCAGCTATTGCAGATGGAGCTGAAATCTTAGTGGGTGGAAAGCCGGCAGTAGTTGAAGGATTCGAAGGCGGTTATTGGTATGAGCCGACGGTCATTGGTAATGTAAATCATAATATGAAAGTAGTGAAAGAAGAAATCTTTGGACCAGTTGTTGTAATCATGAAATTCAAAGATGAAAAAGAGGCAATTAAACTAGCAAATGACACAGAGTTCGGCCTTGGTTCAGCTCTTTGGACGAAAGATGGTGCCCGTGCAACTCGTGTGGGTAACCAAATCCAAGCAGGGATTGTCATGGTAAACTGCCCATTCTCAGCTTTCCCAGGAACACCTTTCGGCGGTTATAAACAATCAGGCTTCGGACGGGAGCTTTGTATTGAGACATTAGATCTTTATACTGAAACGAAAAGTTTTATTTCCTATTATGGAAGCCGCCCATTAAATCCTTTCGGCATTTAATACGTTGAGACTTCTATCAGGGGCCTGCCGTTGATGGATATTAAACCGAGATACAAAATAGTGAATAAAGGCTGGCTGAAACATATTTCAGAAAAGTCATTCGGGTATAGCTGGATGCAAATCTGATTCTATCGCAGTCAGCCTCTATTATGTGGAAGGAGAAAGTTAGATGATTACAAACATAGTAGTCGTAGGCTCTGGAGTAATGGGCAGAGGGATCGCCTATGTAGGAGCAACTGGAGGATTTGACATAACATTAGTAGATGTGAATCCATCTGCATTAGATAGCGCGAAAAAAGAGATTGATATTATTTTTGAAAAAGGTGTACGTTACGGAAAAATCACTTCTGAAGAAGCGGATGCAGGAAAAAGTCGATTATTATATTCTTCCAATTTAAAAGAAGCTGCTATTAAAGCTGATTTAATTATAGAGGCCGTTCCAGAGCGTGCAGAAGTTAAAAAAGCTGTTTTCGAAACAATAGAAGAACATGCACAGGATCACTGCTATTTTGCTACTAATACTTCCACTATGAGCCCGACAGAAATTGGTTCTTATGGAAAGCGTCCTGAAAAAACGATTGCGATGCATTTCTTCAATCCTGTACAGAAAATGCCGCTAGTCGAAATTGTACGCGGCCTCGAAACGAGTAATGAAACAGCAGCAGTCATAAAACAGGTTGCTGAGAAGATGGGGAAAGAGACAGTCGTCATTAACGAATTTCCTGGTTTTGTAACAAGCCGGATCAGCTGCCTGGTTGGGAATGAAGCATTCTATATGCTTCAAGAAGGGTTAGGAACACCTGAAGAAATTGATAAAGCAATCAAGCTAGGATTGAATTATCCGATGGGCCCATTTGAGCTGGGGGATTTAGTAGGACTAGATGCCCGTTTAAATAATTTAAAATATTTACATGAAAAACTTGGTGAAAAATACCGTCCAGCCCCACTGCTTGAACAGTATGTAAAAGCGGGAAGGCTGGGCCGTAAGTCTGGTAAAGGTGTGTACGACTATACAAAAATTGAAGAGCTGGTGGGAAAATGAGGGACGTTGTCATTGTTGATGCGGTAAGAACACCTATCGGGAAGTATAAAGGAGCATTAAAAAGTGTACGTCCAGATGATCTCGGAGCAATTGTCATTAAAGCGCTGACAGAGCGGAATCCAGGGCTGCCGCCGGAACAAATTGAAGATGTCATCTTCGGAAATGCTAATCAGGCAGGAGAGGATAACCGAGATGTAGCGAGAATGTCCGCACTTTTAGCTGGTCTTCCAGTGAACGTTGGTGGAACTACTATTAATCGTTTGTGCGGATCAGGACTTGATGCGGTTATGTATGCTGCACGATCTATAGCTGTAGGGGAAGGCGATATTTACATCGCAGGGGGAACGGAAAGTATGACAAGAGCACCATATGTCATGGCAAAACCTGAGAGTGACTTCCCTCGGGGATCGATGGAGCTTCAGGATACAACGATTGGATGGCGATTTACGAATAAAAAGCTAGAAGAGATGTATGGGGCAGATTCCATGCCTCAGACAGCTGAAAATGTGGCGCAACGCTGCTCAATTTCACGGGAAGATCAGGATCAGTTTGCACTTCAAAGTCAGCAGCGGGCAAAAAAAGCAATGGAATCCAATCGTTTTGCGGAAGAAATTGTACCCGTTCGTTTTCATGATCGGAAAGGAAACGAGGTTGTCTTCAATCAAGACGAGCATCCACGTCCAGATACAACGATTGAAAAACTTGCTAAACTGCGTCCGATTTTTGGAGGCGGCACAGTAACAGCTGGTAATGCATCCGGAGTAAATGACGGTGCATCCGCTTTGTTATTAATGAGTGCGGATAAAGCAAAAGAACTTGGTTTGAAGCCCCTTGCAAAATATGTGGTTGGAGCGGTTGCCGGTCTTGAGCCTGCGGTTATGGGCCTTGGTCCAATTTATGCAACGAGAAAAGCGCTTGATCGGGCAAACTTATCGGTAAACGATATCGGTCTTGTAGAACTAAATGAAGCCTTTGCCTCACAGTCGCTGGAATGCATACGCCAGCTTGAGTTTGATCAGGAAAAGGTCAATGTAAACGGCGGTGCTATTGCGTTTGGACATCCACTTGGTGCAAGTGGAGCCCGTATTTTGACGACGCTTTTATATGAAATGAAAAAACAAAATGTTCAATATGGACTGGCGACAATGTGTGTAGGAGTCGGTCAGGGGATAGCGGCGATTATTGAAAATATAGACTAGAACTAAAGAGGCTGTCTCGAATATGTGAGATGGCCTTTATTTAAAAAAAAGAGAGGGAATGGCCATGGGAAACGTATTATATGAAGTGAAAGGTCATATCGGATATGTAACAGTAAACCGACCGGACGTATTGAATTGTTTTAACTATGATACACTTCGTGAACTGCAGGAGGCTGTTGATTCCATTCATGTAAATCCTGAGGTACGCGTTGTTATTTTTACAGGAGCCGGCCAAAAAGCATTCAGTGCCGGTGCTGATTTGAAAGAAAGAAAAACCTTAAATGAGTCAGAGGTAAGAAGAAATGTGAAAGCGATTCGTGATTTGTTTAATAGTATTGCCAGCTTGCCGCAGCCGACAATCGCAGCGGTTAATGGTTACGCGCTGGGCGGAGGATTTGAGTGGCTACTGTCGTGTGACTTTGCGATTGCGGTACAAGGTGTATCCATGGGGTTGACCGAAACGAGCTGGGCAATCATTCCGGGTGCAGGCGGAACACAGCGCCTTCCACGACTGATTGGAGAAATGAAGGCCAAAGAATTAATTTTAACGGCGAAAAAAATCTCAGCTGAGGAGGCGCTCGACCTTGGTATTGTATTAAAAGTGGTGCCGCGTGATGTGCTTTCTGAAGAGTGTAAACAATTTGCGGCAAACATGATGAAAAATGGGCCTGTTGCATTAAAACAGGCGAAATATGCGATTATTCAGGGAATGAACACAGATTTACAGACGGGGCTTGCAATTGAAGCGAAAGCGTATGAACTGACGATTCCAACAGAAGATCGAATCGAGGCGCTCGATGCATTTAGTGAGCGGAGAATACCTCAATTTTCAGGGAGATGATATTGACGTTTATGATATAATAGAAAAAAACGTCTCGTTCAAAATTAGTAATGGACAGGGAAAAAGAAAGAGTGAAGAGGTTATGGGTGCAAACACACAATCGATGATTTTCACCATTTATGGAGATTATTTACGTCACTATGGAAATAAAATTTGGATTGGCAGCTTGGTTCGTTTATTGAAAGAGTTTGGGCATAATGAACAGGGCGTTCGTGTCGCTGTTTCGCGAATGGTGAAGCAAGGGTGGATTCAGTCAGAAAAGCAGGGAAACAAAAGTTTTTACTTTTTGACTGAACGAGGTGTTTCCCGGATGGATGAGGCCGCCAACCGAATTTTTAAACTGAACCCGCATGAATGGGACAGAAAATGGCGTATTTTAATGTATTCGATTCCGGAAGAAAAACGGCAGATTCGTGATGAGCTTCGACAGGAACTATTGTGGAGTGGATTTGGCAGTTTCTCTAATGCCTGCTGGATTTCACCGAATAACCTTGAAAAAGAAGTGAATCTTTTAATCGAAAAGTATGATACTAGTGAATACGTTGATTTCTTCGTCTCTGACTATAAAGGGCCAAAAGATAGTCAATCCCTTGTGGAAAAAAGCTGGCCGCTTAAGGAAATCGAGAATAAGTATGAGGAGTTTATCTCAAAGTACAGTAAGCAATTCATTGTACATCAAAGTGTGCTAAGCAAAGGAGAAATGTCCGACTCAGAGTGCTTTGTGGAGAGAACAAATCTTGTTCATGAATACAGAAAATTTCTGTTCATTGATCCAGGTCTTCCAAAGGAACTTTTACCGCCAATGTGGAGTGGTAATCATGCGGCGCTGCTGTTTAGTCAGTATTATCAACTTTTAGCGGAACCAGCTAGCAGGTTTTTTGAAAATGTCTTTGAAGCGGATAATGATTTGCGCAGAAAGGATCATTCCTATGACGCGAAAAATCATCCTTTAATTATTCATTCAAAAAAATAAAAGCTGCCCCAAAAGTCTTTAATGGAAGACTTTCGAGGCAGTTTTTTTTGTTCTGCAGCTCCGTGTTGTCTAGCTTCAGCGCCAAGGGGCTTCCGCCTTTTGTTCTTAAAACCTTAAATTATCTATTTAAGGATCTCTTTAAATTCCCGTCCTTTTTGTACATATGAATCAGTAGAGAGGCGAATAAGTTCTAGGTCTTTATGGGTTAATTCCCTGACGACTTTTCCCGGTGATCCAACGACAAGTGAGCGAGGCGGTATCTTTTTGCCCGCGGCAATCAGTGTATTCGCACCAATAATGCATTCTTCGCCAATTTCTACGTTGTCTAATATGGTAGAGCCCATACCTATAATTGAACGTTTACCCACTTTGCAGCCGTGCAGAATAACGTTGTGCCCGACTGTAACCTCGTCTTCGATGATAACAGGACATCCTTCGAATAAATGAATGGTAGAGTTATCTTGAATACTGCACCTTGCGCCAATAATAATCGAATCCTCATCCCCTCGTAACACAGCATTAAACCAGATGGAAGATTCTTCTTTAATCGTAATATCGCCAATTAAGTGAGCACCAGGTGCCACGAAAACTGTTTTATGAATGGAAGGGGTTATGCCATTGAATGGGATGATCATTTCTTTCGCTCCTTTAAAAAAATCAGAATTGTTTTTCTATTGATTATAGTATAACATGAAATTAATAGGGGGTTGAAAAAATGAAATATATTTGCGAACTTTTTTCTATTCAATATCCAATCATTCAGGGGGGAATGGGGAATATAAGCAATGCTCAACTTACGGCTGCTGTATCTGAAGCTGGAGGTCTTGGTACGATAGGATGTGGAACGATGTCCCTTGAGCAGGTCGAAGCCATTATTCTTGAAACGAAAGATAAAACGAATAACAGTTTTGCATTGAATATACCAATTAATGTTAGTCCTTATACAAAAGAAATGATTCAACTTGTGTTTAAGCATGAAATACCAATTGTTTCATTATCGGCTGGCAATCCTGCTCCTTTTATTCCACTCCTGCATGAAAAAGGAATAAAAGTAATTGCGGTTGTCGCGTCAGTCAAACAAGCTCAAAAGGCAGAGGCTGCAGGGGCAGATGTATTGGTGGCAGAAGGGTTTGAAGCAGCCGGTATTAATTCAAGTATGGAATTAACCACATTTACGCTCATTCCACAAATAAGCCGCCATGTCACAATCCCGGTTATGGCAGCGGGTGGAATTGGAAATGGTCAAGGTCTGGCAGCGGCTTTGATGCTCGGAGCAGCTGGTGTACAGTTAGGTACCCGCTTGATAGCAACGAAAGAAGCACCATTTCATTCAACCTATAAACAAAGGCTTCTTGATGCTGGGGATAACGAAACCGTTATTTTAGGCCGGTCAGTCGGACAAGTAAGACGCGTTTTAAAAGCACCATATGCTGATAGCATTATCGAATCGGAACGAAGTGGAGTGGCTTCAGAGCAATATCTCGAAATGACATCAGAGGACCATCACATTGCTGGTGCGATCCAGGGAGATGCTGAGAATGGTTTCATGAATAGCGGGCAGGTGGCCGGACTCATTGAACATATTCCAACCGTGAAAGAACTGCTCGACGGCATGATGAATGATGCTAAAAAACAAATGGAAGATCGATTAAGCAGCTTTACTGTGATGTTATAGTAACATTCTAATTGTTTTACGAACCTGGGTAATGGAGCCTATAGGCGATCCAAATTATGGGTGGAGAGCAGCCTCGGTAGCCCACAACAAAACAAGCTCACGTTATTGTCGTGTGCTTGTTTGTATTTCTTATACTATTTTTTTGCAGTTTAAAGTAACGGTTAGCAAAGGGTGCCTTACAGTGATTTGGAAATATTTATCTTTTTTCTCCTAGGAGTACCTATAATTTTGGCGTTTGCTAGTTCGAGGAATTTGTAGAAACCTGCCAGGGTCCTTATTCATTCTCTTTAAAATATCTGGCTAATCCAATAAACAAACCAGAAGCGGCATTTTCTTGGAATCCACTGGATTTTATCGTCATTTCTTCTTCCGGGTTACTTAAATAGCCAAGTTCTATTAAAACGGCTTTTTGACTATTCTCACGGATCACATGGAAATCGCCAAAACGCACCCCACGGTTTATCAATTTTGTTTGTCCAATGGTTGATGTAAAAATGGATTCAGCCAGGGCTTTTTGATAGGAATGATAATAAAAGCCAGTCATTCCTCGAACACTGCGATCTAAATTACTATCGTAATGAAGGCTGATAAAAGCATCCGCCTTGTAATTACTTGCCATATTCACTCGAGCAGCGAGTTGTAAGTAAGAATCATTTTTTCTCGTTACGTAGACATTGGCTCCTGCGGCTTTTAATTTATTAGATAAAAGCTGGGAAGTCCTAAGTGTAAGCTCTTTTTCATATGTTCCGCTCGCACCAGTAGCCCCTTTATCCACTCCTCCATGTCCTGGGTCCAGAACAATGGTTTTATTTTTAAGATATAATTCGGCTCCGGGCTTTTCAATCTGTTGTTTCGTTCCGTTAATGGAAACAAGCCAGCCAGCAACATACCCTGCATTTCCGTTCTTCAGCTTAATCTCATACCAGTCATTAATTACCCTTTTAACGGGATAATTACTGCCCTTGTTTGCACGCTCGAGGACACCTGACTGCACGTTTGGTTCTTTTCGGATATTTGTCCCGTTATGTATTATCGTAATGATACTTTCCTTCACAGCTTGGCCAGATTGGGATTTCACTGTTTTTTTATCAAGATACCATCCGGCAACCCATCCGAAACTACCAGTCTTGTATTCTATTTTTGCCCAGTTATTCTTCTCTTCTACTATCTTATAACTTAAACCATAGGTTACAGTTCCAATGAGGTTTGAATTTAATGAGGCCGCTGAGCGAACACTAAGACTATTCGCTGTTACGGTTCCGGTGACGGTAATGGCAGTCTTTTCGTTTTGAGTCGTGCCATTTTGAGTACTTGATGATTGGCTGTCAATAAACTCAGAAATGACCCATCCCCTTACATTAGAAAAGCCAACCTCTAACCAATTATTTTGTTTAGAATAAATGGTTACGCTTGTCCCACCTGTTAATTTCCCAATAACGGGACTCGATGTGGAGGGTTCACGTCTTATGTTTAATGTATCACCATTGACAATCCCTGTATTATTTTTCGTAGCAGTACTTTCTGGTTTACTTTCTTGTTGGAAATCGTTATCTTTTGCGACTAGCCAATTAACTAACCAGCCAGTTTGACCAAATGATAATTGAATTTGAATCCAATCACCTTGCTCCTTTACAATTTGATACTTCTCGCCCCGATTAACTATTTTTACAAGGGGATAACTCAAGCCTGGGCCGCCGCGGACATTGACTAAATCGGTGGAAATAGTAATGGAACCTGAAGCTGCTACACTTTTCCCTTGAGGCAGGAAGGCTCCAAAAATAAGAATAAAAGATAATAGCAATAAACTATGCTTCTTGACCATAACACCCTCCTTTTCTATTAATTCAATTTTAACGTATTAAAAGCTGAAAATCATTCCTAAATTGCTAATATAATCCAATAAATTGAGAAATACTTATTGATTATGCAAGTTTTTCACGAATGGTGGAAATAATATCAGTATTGGAGAAAGGGCAGAGGTGATTAAGAATGAGAGCAAGTGAAAAAGGAATGAACATCCAGTCAATGGATGGACGACTTTTCGGCGTTGATTTTCATGATTTTATTCAAAAGGAACAGAATACTACCCCGTTTGAACTGGCATCTGAATTTGGATTAACGATCGGTGATGTCAGAAAGTTAAAAAAACATTTAGAAAGATCTTAAAACACTCTTGACAATACCTTCGATGCTCCGTAATATAAATAAAATAAAATGACATATTGCGACATAACCAATGATGGAGCATAGTAATTAAGCACAGTCATGAAAAGAGAGGAAATGCCCTAGGCTGAAAGCATTTCTACATGGAACTTAATGAAGAAACACTCCGTAGGCTTCTCTCTGAAAAAGGATCAACTCTAGTAGGAGAAGAACGTAGCAGGCGTTAACTGTTAAAGAGGAAGTGCATGAAGTCTATGCCTTCAACTAGGGTGGCACCGCGGGATTAGTATAACTCTCGTCCCTTGTATTCATACAAGGGATGGGAGTTTTTTGTTGTTTAAAAGAAAAGCGGAAGCGTCCGTTTAGCGAAGTTCATTAGACGCTGGACGATCTTCAGAAAAGCTAACGGTTTTCTATCGTGCGAGGTATCGAATTCGAAGATTACTCTAATGGAGCTAAACATAATACTTACATAACTGATTAAATGAGGAGGTTTTCCACTATGTCAATAAGCATTCCACGGGGAACGCAAGACATTTTACCCGGAGAGGTTGAAAAGTGGCAGCTGATTGAAGAAAAAGCGAGAGAACTTTGTGAGAAATATCAATACAAGGAGATTCGCACCCCAATTTTTGAACATACCGATCTTTTTTCAAGAGGCGTTGGCGATAGCACCGATATTGTTCAAAAGGAAATGTACACATTTGAAGACAGGGGCAAAAGGAGTCTCACACTTAGACCAGAAGGAACTGCAGCGGTAGTTCGTTCCTATGTTGAGAAAAAAATGTTTGGGCTGCCTAATCAGCCTGTAAAGCTTTATTATATGGGGCCCATGTTTAGATATGAACGCCCACAAGCAGGACGGTTTCGCCAGTTTGTCCAGTTTGGAATTGAAGCCTTAGGCAGTAATGACCCTGCCATCGATGCAGAAGTTATTTCGCTCGCGATGAACTTGTATAAAGAAATGGGCTTAAAAAAGCTGAAGCTGATTATTAATAGTTTGGGTGATAAGGAAAGTCGGAACGCCCACCGCGATGCGTTAGTCAATCACTTTAAACCAAGAATTGGCGAGTTTTGTCATGATTGCCAAAATCGTCTTGAAAAAAACCCGCTCCGTATTCTGGATTGTAAAGTGGACCGTGAGCATGAATTAATGGAAACAGCGCCATCGATTCTTGAGTTTCTGAATGATTTTTCAAAGAATTATTTTGAAAAATTACAGCGCTACTTAACCCAACTAGATATTCCCTTTGAAGTGGATGCCAACTTAGTACGCGGGTTGGATTATTATAACCACACCGCATTCGAAATTATGAGTAATGCGGAAGGCTTTGGTGCAATTACCACGCTTTGTGGTGGCGGCCGTTATAACGGGTTAGCAGAAGAAATTGGCGGTCCTGAAACTCCTGGAATCGGCTTTGCCTTAAGTATCGAACGTTTTATTGCTGCTCTTAATGCAGAAGGAATCGAGCTGGAGATTAACGAAAGCATTGATTGCTATCTCGCTGCACTAGGGGAAGAAGCTAAGGATTACACAGTCGGACTTTTGCAGCAGCTGCGCAGGGCGGGCTTTTCAGCAGAAAGAGATTATTTAAATCGAAAAATTAAAGCTCAATTTAAAGCAGCCGATCGTCTAAAAGCAAAATATGTGGCGGTTCTTGGCGATGAGGAGCTTAAAAATAATAAGATTAATGTGAAAAATATGGCGACTGGTGAGCAAGTAGAAATCGATTTAGCAACTTTTATTAAACAATTCCAAGAGTTGCAGGAATAAGGGGAGGATATTTTATGTTTGGCAGATCATATTTTTGTGGGGAAATACCTGAATCAGCAGTTGGTGAAAAAGTAACCCTGAAAGGCTGGGTCCAAAAAAGACGCGACCTAGGCGGATTAATTTTTATCGACCTTCGCGACCGTTCAGGAGTTGTTCAAGTAGTGTTTAACCCTGATTTATCTAAAGAAGCGTTGCAAATTGCTGAAAAGATCCGTAACGAATTTGTTTTAGATATTGTGGGTACTGTGGTAGCCCGCGATGAGGCAACCTTCAATGATAATTTGAAAACAGGTAAAATTGAAGTGCAAGCGGAAAAAGTAACGATCATTAATGAAGCGAAAACACCGCCATTCATGATTTCTGACAAAACCGATGCCTCAGAGGATGTTCGGTTAAAATACCGTTACCTAGACTTCCGCCGTCCGGTGATTTTTGAAACCTTAAAAATGCGTCACCAAGTAACAAAGCAGATCAGGGATTTCCTGGACGGTGAAGGCTTTTTAGATATTGAAACACCCATTTTGACAAAAAGTACGCCTGAGGGTGCACGTGATTATTTAGTGCCAAGCCGTGTTCATCCGGGAGAATTCTATGCGTTACCACAATCACCCCAACTTTTTAAACAGTTACTTATGGTGGGGGGAATTGAACGCTATTATCAAATTGCGCGCTGTTTCCGTGATGAGGACTTACGTGCCGACCGTCAGCCGGAATTCACACAAATCGATATTGAAACCAGCTTTTTAAGCCAGGAAGATATCATGGGTATCATGGAAAAAATGATGACGAAGTTAATGAAAGAAGTAAAAGGAGTAGACGTACCTGCTGCCTTCCCACGCATGACTTACGACGAAGCAATGAGCCGGTTTGGATCGGATAAACCTGATACTCGTTTTGGACTAGAGCTTGTCGATCTTTCAGAAATCGTCAAGGACTCAGGCTTTAAAGTATTCGCTTCGGCAGTGGCAAATGGCGGTCAAGTAAAAGCGATCAATGTAAAAGGTGCGGCTGAGAAATACTCTCGTAAAGACATTGATGCCTTAACAGACTTCGTTGCTGTGTATGGCGCGAAGGGGCTGGCTTGGCTTAAGGTGGACGCTGAAGGACTAAAAGGTCCGATTGCAAAATTCTTCTCTGAGGAAGACGTAAAAGCACTTACGAGTACGCTTGAAGCTTCGGCAGGGGATTTGCTTCTGTTTGTTGCTGATAAGAGGAAGGTTGTCGCCGATGCTTTAGGTGCACTTCGACAAAAGCTAGCAAGAGATTTAGATTTAATTGATCCAAGTTTGTTCAATTTCTTATGGGTAACAGACTGGCCGCTTCTTGAGTATGATGAAGAGGATGGTCGTTATTACGCTGCCCATCATCCGTTTACCATGCCGTTTAGGGAAGATCTAGAGTATTTAGATTCAGATCCTTCAAAAGTACGTGCCCAAGCGTATGACATTGTCTTAAACGGGTATGAACTAGGCGGTGGGTCACTCCGGATTTTTGAACGTGATATCCAAGAAAAGATGTTCAGCGTACTTGGGTTTACACCTGAAGAAGCAAAGGAACAATTTGGTTTCTTGTTAAATGCGTTTGAATATGGGACACCTCCACACGGCGGTATCGCGCTCGGTCTTGATAGATTAGTCATGCTGCTTGCTGGCAGTACGAATCTAAGGGACACGATTGCTTTTCCAAAAACCGCAAGTGCAAGCTGCTTGTTAACGAACGCTCCTGGTGAAGTTTCTGAGGCGCAATTAAAGGAATTAAATTTGTCACTAAGTGTCAAAAAATAGCAGGAAATCGCTTTCATGAAACCTTGAATACCGATTTTTAATATGCTATTATAAAAGCATCAAAGAAGAGTCCTGAAATGTACGTTGCGT
Source organism: Neobacillus sp. C211 (assembly GCF_051842875.1). Classification (NCBI taxonomy): domain Bacteria; kingdom Bacillati; phylum Bacillota; class Bacilli; order Caryophanales; family Bacillaceae; genus Neobacillus; species Neobacillus sp. C211. The sequence continues at coordinate 28,690 of NZ_JBPXRO010000005.1, read as the reverse complement.
TGCCTGAAGTTTTGACCGAACATTATTTATACGGGAGTCTAGAGTTTCCTGATTGCGTAAATGCCTCACCCTTATACGGGTAAGGGGACTTACAATTTCGAGAACAGGACACCCACCTGCTGAGGGCGGGATCAAAACTAAGGAATTAAGAGTGACGGCATAATTGGGACTCTTTTCTATTTGCTTAAAATCAACCTCCTGAACGTTGCGGGAGGTTTTATTTTGCTTTCCAACTTTATTATTCCTATCAAGATACTTGTTTTTAATGGAGTGTATGATATATTTTTAATCGGGAAAAAGAAACTTAACGAATTTAATATATTGGAGTGAACATAATGCTGCATCAATTTTCACGTAATGAACTTGCCATCGGCAAAGAAGGCCTTGATATTATGAAAAATAGCACGGTTGCTGTTTTAGGTATCGGCGGGGTAGGCTCCTTTGCTGCTGAAGCTCTTGCCCGTTCTGGCGTTGGCCGGTTAATTTTAATTGATAAAGACGATGTTGATATTACCAACATCAACCGACAGCTGATTGCTTTGCTTTCAACTGTTGGTCGACCTAAAGTAGAGATTATGGAAGAGCGGATCAAAGATATCAATCCAGATTGTGAAGTCATTTCATTAAAAATGTTTTATACAGAAGAGACATATGAACAGATTTTTAGCCATAATTTGGATTTTGTCGTCGATGCTTCTGACACGATTGTCTATAAAATTCATTTAATGAAGGAATGCTTGAAGAGAAATATCCCAATTATTTCAAGTATGGGAGCAGCCAATAAAATGGACCCAACCCGTTTTAAGATTGCTGATATTTCGAAAACTCATACGGATCCGATCGCAAAAGTCATCCGCACGAAGCTGCGCAAGGAAAGAATCCATAAAGGGATTCCGGTTGTTTTTTCCGATGAAAGTCCGATAGTTATTCGTGAGGATATTAAAAAGGAAGTCGGCAATGAAAATGCACCTATCCGCAAAGCACAGATGCCTCCAGCGTCCAATGCCTTTGTTCCATCTGCTGCAGGTCTGATCATGGCAAGCTATGTGGTAGGACAATTATTAAGCAGCATAAAAATCCAACGAGTATCTGATGAGAAATAAGAATTGTATGGGGGCCCTAAACTTTTATTGGTTTAGGGTTATTTTTTTTACGAAGTAGGTACAAGGCTTACTTAAACTCGGGCTAAATGGAAAAAGCAACGTAGGAATTTTAATTCCTTCGACTCACAACGAGACTTTAATGCCATAGTCCACTTCCTCTCATTTTAAGAGAACCTAATCTTATTTTACAAAATAGAGGGTACGTTTAGTGGAAAGTATATGAATATTTTGTTAAAATTTTCCGAAATCATTTTTGGTAATAACCTTATTATGAGGTAAATACTTCTGCAATAAGATAAACTAGGTGAGGATACATTGAGAGGAGTGAGAGGTTGGAAAAAATCGTTGAGTTAAAAAATGTTACAAAAGTAATTAAAGGAAGAACAATAATAGATAATATTAGCTTTCAAGTAAATAAAGGAGAGGTATTTGGTTTTTTAGGTCCAAATGGAGCAGGGAAAACTACAACTATTCGAATGATAGTTGGTTTAATGGGTATAACAGCAGGTGATATCAGTGTTGGCGGTTCAAGTATTAAAAGTGATTTTGAAGACGCGGTGCGGCATATTGGTGCGATTGTTGAAAATCCGGAAATGTATAAATTTCTAACTGGCTATCAAAATCTGGTCCACTATGCAAGAATGTCAAAAGGAATTTCCAAGGAGAAGATTGCCGAAACAGTGGAACTTGTGGGATTAACTGACCGCATAAATGACAAGGTAAAAACCTACTCCCTGGGTATGAGACAAAGATTAGGGTTAGCGCAGTGTCTATTGCATGATCCACAGGTGTTAATCCTTGATGAACCAACCAACGGTTTAGACCCTGCTGGAATAAGGGAAATTCGTGACTATGTCCGCCTCCTGGCACGTGAAAAAAACCTAGCCGTGATCGTTTCAAGTCATTTGCTTTCAGAAATGGAAATGATGTGTGACCGGATTGGGATTATTCAAAATGGGCGCTTGATCGATGTGCAGCTTGTTCATGAGCTAGTCCACGGTGAAACTGAAATGACCTATGAACTCGAAGTGGCCCCTAGTGATAAGGCTTTGGCTCTTTTGGAGACCCACTATCCCAATGTTCGAGCAAACCGTTCAAGGAATGGTATAAATGTGGAGCTTCCAAAAGAAGAAATTCCGAATCTAGTGAAAACATTTGTTTCAGAGGATATTCAAGTTTTTGCGATCAAAGAAGTAGCCAAGACTTTAGAAGATCGCTTCCTTGAACTGACCACCGAAAAGGGGGCGCCAAGTCGTGGTTAATTTAATAAAAAATGAATGGATGAAAATTTTTAGACGCCCTGGAACGTATGTGATGATTGCGATCCTAATCGTTATCATTTCTATTTTTGGTATTTTTCACAAGTACCAGGAACAGGATTTCAACCTCGATAAAAACTGGGAACAAACATTACAGCAGGAAAATGATGCACTAAAAAAGCAGTTGGAGCAAAGCAATTCGAAGCTGGAGAAGCAGTTTTATAAGGAAGAAATTGCTATTAATGACTACCGAATAAAGCATCATATTCCCTATAATGAAAAATATAATGTCTGGACGTTCGTGAAAGACGCTTCACAACTGATTATCCTAGCAGGATTATTTACGATAATTATTTCGGCAGGGATTGTTGCGAGTGAATTCAACTGGGGTACCATCAAGCTATTATTAATCCGGCCGATTAATCGCAGCAAAATCTTAGCATCCAAATATCTTACCGTTATGTTGTTTGCGTTGATGATGTTGGCCATCCTATTTGCATTCTCTACTTTACTTGGTTCCATCCTGTTTGGAACGCCTGACCATCCTGTGCCGTATTTGAGTTATGCCAATGGGCAGGTAACGGAGCAAAATATCATTGTTTATCTAATGATTTATTATGGGTTTAGATCCATTGACATGATAATGCTTGCGACGATGGCGTTTATGATTTCATCAGTTTTCCGGAACAGTTCTCTAGCAATTGGCTTATCATTATTTTTGTTATTCACAGGGGCTCAATTTACAGTATTGCTTTCGATAAAATTTAGCTGGGCTAAATACATCTTGTTTGCCAACACCGACTTAATGCAATATGTGGACGGTACACCCATGATGGAAGGAATGTCGATGTCATTTTCAGTCATCATGCTCCTCATCTACTTTGTAATATTCCAATTATTAGCCTTTCTTGTCTTTAAAAAACGAGACGTGGCTGCCTAGATAAAGAAAAGGGTGTCAGGCACCATGTGAATTTTTCACATGGTGCCTGACACCCTTATTATTATTTCTTCCTTGATAGTTTTTCATAGACAATCGCAAGTGCCTGCTCGAATTTTCCGGTTTTCTTTGGTTGGTAGTATTGTTTGTGTTTTAATTTGTTGGGTAAATATTGTTGCGGTACCCAGCCGTTTTCATAGTCATGTGGGTATTTGTAGTCAATTCCTCTGCCAAGCTCTTTTGCCCCTTTATAATGGGCATCCTTTAGATGGTCAGGTACTTCGCCGACGATGCCTTTTTGAATATCTTCGAGCGCGGCCTGAATGGCTAAGACAGCCGAGTTAGATTTTGGTGATAAACATAGTTCAATCACGGCATTTGCAAGTGGAATTCTTGCCTCTGGAAAACCAATTCTTTCGGCGGTTTCAATCGCCGCTAACGTGCGCGCGCCGGCTTGTGGGTTGGCTAGTCCGATATCTTCATAGGCGATGACAATCAATCTGCGGTTGATACTCGGCAGGTCACCGGCCTCAATTAATCGGCCTAGATAATGAAGTGCAGCATTGACGTCGCTGCCCCGAATCGACTTTTGAAAGGCTGACAAGACATCATAGTGGCCATCCCCGTCTTTATCGGCAACAAGGCTTTTCTTTTGCAAACATTCTTCGGCGGTTTCGACATTGATAAGGATGATATCAGATTCATCCTTATCTGTTGAAAGGATTGCTAATTCTAGTGCGTTCAAAGAACTCCTTACATCACCATTCGAACCTTGTGCAAAATGCATTAACGCGGCATCCTCAATTTCAACCTTTAATTTACCAAAACCGCGTTCGTCATCCTCAAGGGCGCGAATCAAGGCCTGCTTGACTTCATCCGGAGTTAGCGGCTTTAACTCAAAAATCTGACAGCGGCTCCGGATCGCAGGATTAATAGCATGGTAGGGATTACTAGTCGTAGCACCGATTAATACAATCATTCCATTTTCTAAATAAGGTAATAAAAAGTCTTGCTTTGCTTTATCTAAACGATGGACTTCGTCGAGGAGCAGAATAACTTTTCCTGACATTTTTGCTTCAGCAGCAACAATTTCCATATCTTTTTTATTATTCGTCACTGCGTTCAGTGTTCGAAAGGCGTACTTTGTGCTGCCGGCAATCGCACTGGCAATGGAAGTCTTGCCAATACCAGGAGGTCCATACAAAATCATCGAGGTCAGCTGTTTGGCCTTCACCATTCTTGAAATTATTTTTCCTGCTCCTACCAGATGCTCTTGTCCGACAACTTCATCAATCGTTCGAGGACGCATCCGAAAGGCTAAAGGCTTTTGCTGCATGTTACATCTCTCCAAAAAAAGGTTTTTTCTATTGTCATTTAGATTATGTATAGCTTTACATTATCATTTTTCCTTGAAAAAGCATATTAAAGAAGAATATGATATAATTTTAATGCCTATCAAATTACTAAGGATTTTTATTTTTAATATAGATATGAAATAGAGGTGCGGTATGAAAATCTCAACAAAGGGTCGCTATGGTCTGACGATCATGATTGAACTTGCTAAAAAACATGGTGAGGGCCCGACTTCATTAAAAACGATTGCGCAAGCAAATGATTTATCGGAACATTATTTGGAACAATTAATTGCCCCATTGCGTAATGCAGGTTTAGTAAAAAGCATTAGGGGTGCATACGGTGGCTATATCTTAACAGACATTCCATCTAAAATTACGGCAGGGGATGTCATTCGTGTCCTAGAAGGACCGATCACACCTGTTGAAGGTATTGAAGATGAAGAACCGGCCAAACGGGAGCTGTGGATTCGGATTCGGGATGCTATTAAAGATGTTTTGGAAAACACTACGTTAGAAGATTTAGCAAATCATAGTAATGATGAAGAGCCGGATGGTTATATGTTTTATATTTAGGGTAAAAAGTAACATTGGAGAATTATTTTGATAGAAGGTGTAAATGTGGAACGAATCTATCTCGACCATGCTGCCACATCTCCCATGCATCCAAGGGTTATTGAAAAAATGCTCGAGGTGATGAAATCAACTTTCGGAAATCCCTCAAGCATCCATTCTTTTGGCAGGGAAGCACGGCACCAGATTGACTTAGCGCGAGCGGTGCTAGCGGACAGCATTGGTGCAAAGGTAAACGAGATTATTTTTACAAGTGGAGGAACCGAAGCAGATAATATGGCGTTATTTGGGGTTGCGGAAACCTATCAGCAAAATGGCAGGCATATTATTACCTCCGCAGCGGAGCATCATGCGGTTCTTCATGCTTGCAAAAAGTTAGAAAAAATGGACTTTGAAGTCACGTATTTACCTGTGGATGAAACAGGGCGAATATCAATGACTGAACTTCGTGCTGCCTTAAGGGAAGATACCATTTTGGTGTCGATTATGTATGGTAATAATGAAGTAGGCACACTCCAACCAATTACCGAGATTGGACAGTTATTAAAAGATCATCAAGCGATATTCCATACCGATGCCGTTCAGGCTTACGGTGTCGAAAACATTGATGTCAATGAAAGCCAGATTGATTTGTTATCTGTCTCTGCCCATAAAATAAACGGGCCTAAAGGAGCAGGATTTCTTTATTCCAGGTCCATTGTGAAGCTGTCTCCTCGTTCCTTCGGCGGTGAGCAAGAAAGAAAAAGACGTGCTGGGACGGAAAATATTTCGGCGATTGTTGGATTTCATGAAGCTGTGTTGATTGCAAATGAAGAACGTACAGCTAAGCGTAATAGATTCTTTGATTTGAAAAAGACCTTGATTGAAAGGCTCCGTCAGTTAGATGTAGAATTTGACAGAAACGGATCGCTTGAATATTCATTGCCACATGTATTAAACTTAAGCTTTCCTGGAACAAGTGTGGAAGCGTTGCTAGTGAATCTCGACTTAGCGGGAATTGCTGTTTCGAGCGGTTCGGCATGCACTGCGGGTTCAATTGAACCTTCCCACGTGCTTGTTGCCATGTTTGGGAAACAATCGGAGCGATTAACTAATTCGATTCGTTTCAGCTTTGGCTTTAATACGACTACCGAGGAAGTAATCAAGGCGGCTGAGGAAACAGCTAAAGTTGTTACTCGTCTGAAAAAATAAATCTTCGACGACTTTGCAGCATAAGAGAGGTGAAAATCAATGGAAAGAAAAGATCCAAAAAACACAAGGGTTGTTGTTGGAATGTCAGGGGGAGTAGATTCTTCTGTGGCAGCACTTTTGTTGAAGCAGCAAGGCTACGATGTCATCGGAATTTTTATGAAAAACTGGGATGACACGGATGATACCGGTTTTTGTACGGCAACCGAAGACTATGAGGATGTCATTCGCGTTTGTAATCAAATCGGGATCCCCTATTATGCGGTAAATTTTGAAAAACAATATTGGGACAAGGTATTTACCTATTTCCTTGAAGAATATAAAGCAGGCAGGACACCTAATCCGGATGTAATGTGTAACAAGGAAATTAAATTTAAAGCCTTTTTAGAGCATGCATTGAAATTAGGTGCGGACTATCTGGCTACTGGTCATTATGCACAAGTTGAATATCGTGATGGAGAATATAAGATGCTCCGCGGTCTTGACGAAAATAAGGACCAAACCTATTTCTTGAACCAGTTGACGCAGGAGCAGCTTAGTAAAGTTATGTTCCCGATAGGTAATCTTGAAAAACCAAAAGTTCGTGAAATTGCCAAAGAAGCGAATCTTGCCACTGCTACAAAGAAAGATAGCACAGGGATTTGTTTCATCGGGGAACGAAATTTTAAAGATTTCCTAGGTCAATATCTGCCGGCTCAGCCAGGAAACATGGAGACGTTCGATGGTGAGGTCAAAGGCAAGCACGAGGGGTTAATGTATCATACGATCGGTCAAAGACATGGCTTAGGAATTGGTGGAGCGGGTGAACCGTGGTTTGCCATCGGTAAGGACTTAGAACGAAATGTTCTTTATGTGGGCCAAGGTTTTCATCATGAAAAACTATATTCAGATTCCATTTCTGCTGTCGGCGTAAGCTGGGTATCGGACCGAGAAAAGCCAGCTGAATTTACATGCACGGCAAAATTCCGCTATCGTCAGGAAGACCATAAAGTAACCGTGCGTCTTTTAGAAGATGCTCAAGTTGAGGTCGTTTTTGATGAGCCGATTCGTGCCATCACTCCAGGACAAGCCGTTGTTTTTTACAATGGCGATGAATGTCTGGGCGGAGGGACAATTGACCACGTCTTTAAAAATCGTGAACGATTAACATATGTTGGCTAATAAAGACCCTGATTCCTTTTCTAGGAGTCAGGCTTTTTTTTTAATAAAATATGATATACTTTCACTTAGGATTGGAGCTGATTTAAATGGATAAAAACCAATTAGGTGTGCAATACATGCAGGATGGCAATTTGGAAGAGGCGGCAAAGGCCTTTAATGAAGCCATTCAAGAAAACCCAAACGACCCAGTTGCCTATATTAATTTCGGAAATGTACTTTCCGCTGTTGGGGACGACGAAAAGGCACTTAATTTTTATCAAAAAGCAATTGAAATAGATGAAAACGCTGCGGCGGCTTATTATAGTATTGGAACCTTGTTATTTAGTAACGACCTCTTCAACGAAGCCAAGAATATGTTTGAGACAGCTATGAAAAAAGGTCTGCAATCAAGTGACAATTACTTCATGTTGGGGCTGACACTTGTTCAGTTGGATCAAGGGAAATTTGCGCTTCCATATTTACAAAGAAGCGTCGAGTTAAATGAAAATGATGCGGAAGCACGTTTTCAATATGGGTTATGTCTTGCGCAGCTTGAGTTAATTTCTGAAGCGCTGATTCAATTTGAAAAATGTATCGAACTAGATCCGGAACATTCCGATGCCTATTATAATTTAGGTGTCACTTGCGCTTTTCAAGAAAATCCTGTGAAAGCAGTTGAAATGTTTAATAAAGCACTTGAAATTCAACCAGACCATTTACTTGCTGGTCACGCGAAAAAGTTAATCGAAGGTAACCAGTAATTTTTCTTATTTTTTCAGAAAGGAGGGAGCCAAATGGAAAAGCAAGATACACTTGATTTATATACTGAACAAGGAAAATTCGTAAAAGGAAGACCGATTGTGACCATTTTTCACAATGATCAAAACCTTTACACCGTGCTAAGGATTCGCGTCGATGAAACAAATCATCCTTATGAGGACAAAGAAGCAGTGGTCACCGGTTATTTTCCGAAAATTCATGAACAAGAGACCTATATCTTTTTCGGAGAATTTAAGGATCATCCAAAGTTTGGGATGCAATTTCATACCAATCATTTTCGCAAGGACATGCCCCAAACGAAACAAGGGGTTATCAACTATTTATCTGGAGAAATGTTCAAGGGGATTGGAAAAAAGACCGCTGAAAACATTGTAGAAACCTTAGGAGAAGACGCCATTTCCAAAATTCTCAATCAGCCGTCATTGCTTGACTCCATACCAAAACTTCCTCCTGAAAAAGCAAAATTACTTTACGATACGTTGATGGAGCATCAAGGACTCGAGCAAGTGATGGTTGCTTTAAATCAATATGGATTTGGACCGCAGATTTCTATGCGGATTTATCAAGCCTATAAAGATGAAACACTTGACATTATGCAGAAAAATCCTTATCAACTGGTTGAGGATATTGAAGGAATCGGGTTTGGCCGGGCCGATGAGCTTGGCTACCAGCTGGGTATTTCCGGAAACCATCCTGACCGGATCAAAGCAGCCTGTCTCTACATCCTTGAAAATGAAAGCATGCAAACAGGGCATGTATACATAAATGCTGAAGACTTATTGGAGCAAGTAAAAGCATTATTAGAAGATAACAAGCGTGATCAAATCGACTACATAGATATATCCAATGAGGTCATTAAGCTGCAAGAAGAGGGTAAATTAATGGGGGAAGAAAAACGCGTTTACTTGCCTTCTTTATATTTTGCAGAAAAAGGGCTTGTGACGAATATCCACCGAATCCTTGAACAAACCGAATATAAAGATCAATTTCCCGAATCTGAGTTTCTGCTATCGTTAGGAAGTTTAGAGGAACGGCTTGGGGTCCAATATGCACCGACGCAGCGAGAAGCCATCCAAACGGCGTTAATGTCGCCGATGTTGATTTTAACAGGTGGACCTGGAACAGGGAAAACGACTGTTATTAAAGGGATTGTTGAGCTTTATGCCGAATTGCATGGCTGTACCTTAGAGCCTAAGGATTACCATAAAAAGGGGGAGCCATTCCCATTTTTGCTTGCAGCACCGACTGGTAGAGCGGCAAAAAGAATGAGTGAATCGACGGGACTTCCAGCGGTAACCATACATCGTCTCCTCGGATTTAATGGGCAGGAAGGATTTGACCGTGAGGACGCGAGCCCGCTTGAAGGGAAAATTATCATTGTCGATGAAACGTCGATGCTTGATATTTGGCTTGCTAATCAACTGTTTAAGGCACTCCCTGAAAATATTCAAGTCATTCTAGTCGGGGATGAAGATCAATTGCCCTCCGTAGGACCAGGCCAGGTTTTAAAGGATATGCTGGAATCTGAACGGATTCCCACGGTCCGCCTAACCGATATTTATCGCCAGGCAGAAGGTTCTTCCATTATTGAGCTAGCCCATGAAATCAAAAAGGGTTATTTACCTGCCGATATTACGGTGAAGCAAGCAGACCGTTCATTTATCAAATGTTCAACAGCGCAGGTATCTCAGGTTGTAGAAAAAGTAGCTCTAAATGCCAAGAATAAAGGATATTCGGCAAAGGATATTCAAGTATTAGCCCCCATGTATAGAGGGCCTGCTGGAATCGACCGTTTAAATGTATTGCTGCAAGAAATATTTAATCCAAACCCTGACGGCAAGCGGAAGGAAATTGCTTTTGGTGAGGTAAAGTATCGGATCGGTGATAAGGTTCTACAGCTTGTAAATCAACCAGAAAGTAATGTTTTTAACGGGGATATTGGGGAAATCATCTCGATTATTTATGCGAAGGAAAATACCGAAAAGCAGGATATGATTTATATTTCCTATGAAGGGAATGAAGTCGAGTATACAAAGCAGGACTTAAATCAAATCACGCATGCATATTGCTGTTCTGTTCATAAATCGCAGGGCAGTGAATTTCCGATTGTCATCTTACCAGTGACGAGAAGTTATTATCGGATGTTACGTAGAAATTTGATCTACACAGCGATTACCAGAAGTAAACAATCCTTGATCCTTTGCGGAGAAGTAGATGCACTCAAACTGGGCGTTGAAAGAGCGGATGAACTCTCTAGACAAACAACCCTATGCCAAAAGCTCCAGGAATCAATTACAGCTAGACCAAATGCTGGAGAAAATCATGAACCAATCGCTCCTAAAACAGTAGAAGGTGAAAATTCTACCGATGGCTTGTCCTACGAGGATCTTTTCATACAGGAAGATCCAATGATTGGCATGGAAAACGTTTCACCTTATGATTTTATGTTAAATGACTAACACTATAAATGTTCACAGGAGGTGGGACACTCTTTGCGGACATTTTCGTTACTGAAAGGACAGCCTGTTTTTAATACAAAAAGCGGCCAGAAAATTGGTGAGGTTTGTGATTTATGTATCTCAAGTAACGGTAAGGTAAATGGCTTACTGATTAAAAAAGGCGTTTTTTTCAAACAATCCTTTTTTCTGGACATCGAGAAAGTGGCTTCCTTCGGCTTAGATGGAATAATGATTGATGACGACGGCTATTTGATAAAACTGAAAGATGACCTAGAATATACACTTACTCATCAACATTCTCTAGATGGAATGATGATGCTATCTAAGAGCGGGGAATCGCTTGGATTGTTAAAAGATGTATATTTCCAGGAAGAATTGGGCACAATCATAGGGTACGAAATCACGGATGGCTTCTTTTCGGATCTTACGGAAGGCAAACAAGTCATTCAATCCGGGAAGCCCTTAGCTATCGGAAAGGATGCCATTATCGTAGATGTAAATAATACGTGAGGTGTCTTTCCATGTTTAAGTGTCCCAATTGTCAAAGCAAGGATATCGGTAAAATTGGTATCAACCAATATTATTGCTGGAATTGCTTTATTGAACTTACAGTAAACAAAGGCCTAATCAGTACCCATCAAGTCGAAGAAGACGGGTCACTTAGTTCCTTAGATGATTTGTTTGAAGAAGAAGAGCGTCGTTACACCCTTTAAGATAAAAAAGCGGAAGCGCTTGTGTTAGACCGTTATCAAAGTTAACCATGTAAACTTATTTAACGTCTATTAAAGAGGTGAAACGTATGAATAAAATGATGACGACGACGATGATTGCTATTGGTGCTGGGATGGCTGCCTATTCTGTGGCCTCAAGAAATAATATGATGTCAGCCCGAAATATGAAAAGAATGACAAAGAAAGTAAGGCGCGCGATATTTTAGAACTGAATCCCCCTCAAATTCGAGGGGGATTTTTGCGTTTCGGTTCATACCTGTTAACATGCGCTACCGCTTTTCTGATGCATAATTCCACCAAGTGTCTCTAAAACTAATATGAAAAGGAGGCATAAAACGTGGAGATTCAAATGAAATGGTATTACCGCATCGGGTTTTTACTCCTTTTATTAATTGCCATCTATGTGTTTCTAAAAATCCGCTTTGTTTGGATGCCTGTCTTTAGGGCAGCAACAATTATTATCCTCCCTTTTGTGATTGGAGGATTTATCACCTATTTGCTGCATCCAATTGTCGAAAAATTACACCAAAAAGGCATGCATCGAGGACTCGCTATTTTTCTTATCTATATTTTATTTTTTGGTGGTCTGGGTATTTGCGTATATAAGGGAGTTCCGGCGATGATCGACCAAATAAAAGACCTCTCCGAGAGCGCGCCAGTTTTAGCAGAGCAATACAGAGGATGGATTGATAAGCTTCAATCGCACACAAGAGAATGGCCCGACGGCTTGCAAACTAGAATTAATGATGGTATTGATGCGTTTGAAAAAAAGCTCGATTCTCTTTTGTCAGTCATTGTAAATATTTTAATTAGTTTTTTTAATTCTGCTTTAATAATGATGATCATTCCGTTCATTGCCTTTTATATGCTAAAGGATTTTCAATTGATTAAACGATCTCTATGGTATATTACCCCTAAACAGTGGCGGAAGAAGGGGACACTTTTCCTAAAAGACGTTGATGAATCGCTGGGCAGTTACATAAGAGGGCAACTTCTGGTATGTGTAATCATTGGCAGTGTCTCAGCCCTTTTGTTTTGGATATTTCATCTAAAATACTCTTTAATTTTAGGATTGATTGTTGGAGTGACCAATGTCATTCCCTATTTTGGACCCATCATCGGAGCTGTACCAGCAGTCATCATCGCTGCCACATCGTCCGTAAAATTAGTTGTGATTACAATGGTGATTGTTTTTGGGCTTCAATTTCTAGAAGGAAACATCCTATCTCCATTGATTGTAGGTAAAAGTCTTCATATGCACCCCTTAATAATCATGATGGCGTTAACAGCTGGGGGAGAAGTCGGTGGAATACTTGGACTTATTCTGGCTGTTCCTGTTTTAGTGGTAATAAAAGTGGCTATTATTCATGCGAAAAATCATTTTATTCGCAGGAAAGCAAAAGAACCTTCCACATAAGCGGGTGATAGATTGACAAACTTTTTTCGGGTAGCTATAATTCGTGATATAGAATGATTATTTGTATTAAAATGTTGAAGGATTGAGTATGTTGTAGAGACCATCTGTAACGCATTTGCGTAGAAGAGAGGAGCTTCCCTGGCTGAAAGAAGCTCTAGATGAAGGACGACAGAAAGCTAATCTGGAGTGCAGCTAACCACTGCCGTATTCCTGCGTTAAGGGATTATTGAGAGATGGATACGTGTTTTGTATCCGTAATCAGGGTGGTACCGCGAGACAAGCTCTCGTCCCTGTTTTTGGGATGAGGGCTTTTTTGTATGCTTTTTTATAAAAAAGGAGGGTCTACTAATGAAAAATTTAACAGGTTCACAAATTCGTTCGATGTTTTTAGAGTTTTTTAGTAAAGAAAAAGGTCACACCATTGAACCGAGTGCATCACTTGTGCCGCATGATGATCCATCACTATTATGGATTAATAGTGGGGTCGCAACTTTAAAGAAGTATTTTGATGGACGTGTCGTTCCTGAAAATCCTAGAATTACAAATGCGCAGAAATCTATCAGAACCAATGACATTGAAAATGTCGGAAAAACAGCTCGCCACCATACATTCTTTGAAATGCTTGGTAACTTTTCAATCGGTGAATATTTTAAAGTAGAAGCTATTGAATGGGCATGGGAATTCTTAACGTCTGAGAAATGGATTGGCTGGGATCCAGAACTTCTCTCAGTTACGATCCATCCTGAAGATCACGAGGCCTATGAAATTTGGCATAACACCATTGGTCTGCCAGAGGAGCGGATTATTCGTCTTGAAGGGAACTTCTGGGATATTGGTGAAGGTCCAAGCGGTCCGAATACAGAAATTTTCTATGACCGCGGTCCAGAGTATGGAAATGATCCTACGGATCCTGAACTCTACCCAGGTGGAGAAAATGACCGTTATCTTGAAGTCTGGAACCTAGTATTTTCTCAATTTAACCATAACCCGGATGGTACTTATACACCGCTGCCAAAGAAAAATATTGATACGGGGATGGGCTTAGAACGAATGGCTTCCGTTGTTCAAAACGTCCCTACCAATTTTGATACAGATTTATTTATCCCTATTATTCGGGCAACAGAAGAGATTTCCGGCGAAAAATACGGACAGAACAAAGAGACCGATGTTGCGTTCAAAGTAATTGCAGATCATATTCGTACGGTTGCCTTTGCGGTCGGCGATGGGGCATTGCCTTCAAATGAAGGTCGTGGCTATGTACTGCGCCGCTTGCTTCGCAGGGCTGTTCGGTATGCTAAACAAATTAATATTAATCGTCCATTTATGTTCGAACTTGTTCCTGTCGTAGGCGCAATCATGGATGATTTCTATCCGGAAGTGAAAGACAAGACTGATTTTATTCAAAAAGTAATCAAAAGTGAGGAAGAACGTTTCCATGAAACACTTCATGAAGGCTTAGCGATTTTAGCAACTGTGATTAAGAAGGAAAAAGAGAAAGGCAGTGAAACCATCACTGGTGCTGATATTTTCCGACTTTATGACACATATGGGTTCCCGGTTGAATTAACAGAGGAATATGCTGAAGAAGAGGGCATGAAGGTTGATCATGAAGGCTTTGAAGTAGAAATGGAGCAACAGCGTGAGCGTGCCCGGGCAGCAAGACAAGATGTTGACTCGATGCAGGTCCAAGGCGGTGTCCTTAGAGATGTTAAGGTTGAAAGTAAGTTTGTCGGCTATGACGAACTTAAAACGAATTCTACTGTGGCAGCAATCATTAAAAATGGTGAACTTGTCGACAAAGCATCTAGTGGCGAGGAAGTACAATTAATTCTAGATGTGACACCGTTTTATGCAGAGAGCGGCGGGCAAATTGCTGACCGCGGTTTGATAACAGGTGTAGATTCTAGCATAACGGTTAAGGATGTTCAAAAAGCACCAAATGGTCAAAACCTTCACCAAGTAGTAGTTAAATCAGGAACCTTATCAACGAACGACAAGGTGACTGCTGAGGTTGATGCTGAAAACCGCGTGAAGATTATTAAAAACCATACAGCAACCCATTTGTTACACCAAGCCTTAAAAGACGTTCTAGGCGAACATGTGAACCAAGCTGGTTCCCTTGTAGAACCAGATCGTCTCCGCTTTGACTTTTCGCATTTTGGTCAAATTAAACCAGAAGAACTTGAACAAGTCGAGAAAATCGTCAATGAAAAAATCTGGAGAAACATCGAGCTTGATATCAGCTTAAAGCCAATTGCTGAAGCAAAAGAAATGGGGGCAATGGCTCTTTTTGGAGAAAAATATGGTGATATTGTCCGTGTAGTAAGGGTTGGCGATTATAGCCTAGAGCTTTGCGGCGGCTGCCATGTTCCAAATACATCTGTGATTGGGTTGTTTAAAATTATTTCTGAAGGCGGAATTGGTGCTGGAACGAGAAGGATTGAAGCGGTAACCGGGGAATCAGCTTACAAATCATTAAATGAGCAAGTGAGCTTGTTAAAGGATGCAGCTGAGAAACTAAAAACCAATCCGAAAGAAATTGTGAATAGAATTGATAGTTTAATGCTAGAAATCAAACAACTTCACAGAGAAAACGAATCTCTTTCAACAAAACTTGGGAATATTGAAGCCGGAAATCTCGTATCAAAAGCGAAAGAAATTGATGGGGTAACAGTGTTAGCTGCAAATGTTCAAGGTGCTGATATGAATAATTTAAGAAATATGGCTGATGATTTGAAGCAAAAACTGGGCTCGGTCGTAATTGTTCTGGGTAGTGCCCATGAAGGAAAGGTTAACTTAATTGCAGCAGTTACCAAGGATTTAATTGAAAAAGGTTTTCATGCTGGAAAGTTAATCAAAGAAGTTGCTTCTCGCTGCGGCGGCGGCGGCGGCGGTCGTCCTGACATGGCTCAAGCAGGTGGTAAGGATCCGGAAAAATTGGATGCTGCACTTCAATTCGTTGATGAATGGGTAAAATCCATTTGATAATAGAACAAAGTAGTGTAAAATGTAGGTAACTAAGCTAAAAAGCGGAAGTGCCCAGGCGCTTCCGCTAGACAATACAATTCTCTCCTCAAATAAAAAGCGAGGTGTATGCAATGAGCTCATTTGACAAAACGATGCGATTTAATTTTCCTGAAGAACCGTTTGAGCATGATATAAATGACGTTCTTCTTCAAGTTTATGAAGCTTTGCAGGAAAAAGGCTACAATCCGATCAACCAAATTGTTGGTTATCTTTTATCAGGAGATCCTGCCTATATTCCGCGTCATCGCGATGCCCGCAATATTATTCGCAAACTTGAACGAGATGAAATTATTGAAGAATTAGTGAAATCCTATCTAAAACAACAGCGAGAGGGTTAATGAATGCGCGTATTGGGTTTAGATGTAGGCACTAAAACAGTCGGTGTCGCTTTAAGCGATGAATTTGGCTGGACTGCCCAAGGCCTTACAACTCTCAAAATCAATGAAGAAAAAAATGTGTTTGGTTTTGAGGAAATTGGTAAATTAATAAAAGAGTATCAAGTAGATACGGTTGTCATCGGTCTGCCTAAGAACATGAACGGGACGATTGGACCGCGCGCAGAAGCGAGTATG
This sequence comes from Neobacillus sp. C211, assembly GCF_051842875.1. NCBI lineage: Bacteria > Bacillati > Bacillota > Bacilli > Caryophanales > Bacillaceae > Neobacillus > Neobacillus sp. C211. The sequence goes on along the minus strand of NZ_JBPXRO010000005.1, from coordinate 12,152 downwards.
CAATATGCAAAAGAAATTGAAAGTAAATTTGCAGTGCCAACTGTTCTTTGGGATGAGCGTTTAACAACAATGGCAGCTGAGCGCGTATTACTTGAAGCCGATGTGAGTCGGAAAAAACGTAAGAAAGTAATTGATAAGATGGCTGCAGTGATGATCCTGCAAGGCTATCTGGATAGTAAAAATTAATGAGGTGAAGAAATGGCACACGATCACGAACAAGAACATGATGAAGAACAATTTATTACACTGGTAGACGAAAATGGTAACGAACAATTACATGAAGTGCTTTTTACTTTTGATTCTGATGAGTTCGAAAAATCTTATGTATTCTTTTATCCTGTAGGATCTTTTGATGATGATGAAGAAGATGTTGATATTCATGTTTACGCTTATATTCCTACGGAAGATGGCGGATATGGTCCGTTATTGCAAATTGAAACGGACGAGGAATGGGACATGGTTGAAGAAGTGTTCAATACCTTCAATGAGGACCAAGAAGCGGAAGAAGAATAGAATATGGATAAACCGGCTGATTTAATAGCCGGTTTTTTTTTGTCTTTACTGTATTAAAAACTGACAAATTTATTGTTAAATTGACATTTTTCGTACTATGTGCTGAAATAATTAAGATGTCTATTTTTTTAATGTTACACATTAATAGTTTACAAAACCTATATATGCGTTGGTATAAAGGGAAGGGGGAGTCAAATGACAACAGACAAAAAAGATGTTATCCGTAAAAAAATGCTTGAACATCAAAAAGAAGCAAAAGTTGTCAGAAAAATTGTTTTGATTATTTCAATTTTTTTGCTATTATTAATAGTCTTAATTAGTGGTGGAGGATATTTGTACATAGAATCAGCACTTAATCCTGTTGACGCAGGTAGTAAGAAACTGAAAACAGTGGATATTCCGATTGGCTCATCAGTCACAGGTATCGGCGAAAAGTTAGAATCAAGTGGGATCATAAAAAGTGCAAAAGTATTTAAATATTATGTAAAGCTTAAGAATGAAGGCGGGTTTATGGCAGGGGAGTATCAACTAAGTCCTTCCATGGATGTCCCCGAAATCGTTAGCCGTCTAAAAACCGGTAAGGTACTGGCTAAGGCTAGTTTCAAAATTACCATTCCTGAAGGAAAACAACTGAAAGAAATTGCGGCCATGATGGCGAAAGCAACAAAACAGAAGGAAGATGTTGTTTTTAATAAATTAAATGACAAAGAATTTATTAAAACGCTAATGGCAAAATATCCGGATATTTTAACCGAGGAAATCTTAAATTCTTCAGTAAAATATCCACTGGAAGGTTATTTATACCCGGCGACCTATCCGTTCTACAAACATAATCCCTCTGTTGAAGAAATGGTCACTGCTATGCTTGATAAAACCCGGACGATTGTATCTGCCTATTCAGAGCAAAGTAAGAAAAAAAAGCTATCTGTTCATCAACTATTAACCATGGCCTCATTGGTTGAAGAGGAAGCGACCGAAAAAGCGGACCGTAAAACGATTGCGAGTGTTTTTTATAATCGGATCGAAAAGGGTATGATGCTGCAAACCGATCCAACCGTTCTCTATGCTCAAGGGAAACACAAGGAAAGGGTGTTATATGAAGATCTTGAAGTGGATTCACCATATAACACATACCAAAATACGGGTCTGCCTCCAGGTCCAATTGCCAATGCCGGAAAATCTTCGATTGAAGCATCACTTGAGCCTGAGAAGACTGACTATTATTATTTCTTGGCAACGGCAGATGGTGATGTTATTTTTACAAAAACTCTGGAAGAGCATAATAAGGAAAAAGCAAAGCATATTACAAGTAAAAATTAATTGCATTACGGAGGAAATGTTATCATTCCTCCGTTTTTCTATTGAAATATTATACTGATCTATGTTAAAATAGTTCAAGTGTTTTAATAAATGATCCATAGCGTAACTCACAGTAAGGTAACCTGGCCATAGCTGCCTGGAACGCATTATGTCGGAATTCTACCCGTTAATGCTGAAGATTACTGTGAACGCTATTTTTTCATGTCTAAATAGTTTTATCTATAGAGATAATAAAAGTATTTGACTTAGAGAATTGCTAGCCTAAGCGCAATTCTTATTAGGGATAGAGGTGAGGGCAGCTTGTTAAATGAGAAGCTGCATTCTTATATTGAAGGTCTTATTTCTGAACGAAATCTATTGTTTACAGAAATGGAAAACTATGCGAGTGTTCATAATGTTCCTATTATGGAACTGTCAGGTATAGAAACGATGCTGCAATTATTACGAATTCACGATTCAAAGAAAATACTTGAGGTGGGAACAGCGATAGGTTATTCTGCTTTACGAATGGCAGAGGCGCTCCCAAATGCCCAAATTGTTACAATCGAGCGCGATGTGGACCGTATACACTTGGCTGAACAGTTTATCAGTCGTTCGGAACATAGTCATCAAATCACTATAATCAAGGGTGATGCACTAGAGGTTGAGGATGCCGTAAGTGGACATGCCTCTTTTGACGCGATTTTTATTGATGCAGCGAAAGGTCAATATAAAAAGTTTTTTGAAATCTATTCTAAATATCTAACGAATAATGGAATGATTATTACCGATAATGTTTTGTTTAAAGGCCTGGTTGCTGAACCTGTTATTGAAACAAAAAGAATACGTAATCTCGTCAAAAAGATTAATGAATTTAATCACTGGTTAATGAATCATCCGGATTTTGATTCTGTTATATTACCCGTCGGGGACGGGGTTGCGATAAGCAAAAGGAGAGGTGGTAGGATATGAAAAAATCAGAATTACTGGTAACTCCTTTGACTGTCAATGATATCTTGCCATTATGTGAAGCTGGTGCAGACGCGTTTGTGGTCGGTGAACAACGGTATGGCTTACGACTTGCAGGGGAATTTAACCGAGAAGATGTCCAAAAGGCGATCGAACTAGCCCACTCAAAAGGGAAAAAAGTATATGTAGCCATGAATGCGATTTTTCATAATGAAAAAATTGAAGAGCTCGGCGATTATATTCAATTTGTATCAGCGGCAAAGGCTGATGCGATAATTTTTGGTGATCCGGCCGTTTTAATGACGGCAAGAGAAGTTGCCCCAGATATGAAACTGCACTGGAGCACCGAAACAACAGGAACAAACTGGTACACTTGCAATTATTGGGGTAGAAAAGGTGCGAAACGGGCAGTGTTAGCACGAGAAATTAATATGGATGCGATCGTTGAAATGAAAGAAAATGCGGAAGTGGAAATCGAAGTACAGGTTCACGGCATGAGCTGTATGTTCCAATCCAAACGTTCGCTGCTAGGAAATTATTATGAGTATCAAGGAAAAGTTATGGAAATTGAAAATCGAAATATGCAAGAAAACATGTTTTTACATGATAAGGAACGAGAAAATAAATATCCAATCTTTGAAGACGAAAACGGTACACATATTATGAGTCCAAATGATATTTGTATCATTGATGAACTTCAAGAGATGCTTGAAGCGGGTGTCGACTCGTTTAAAATCGACGGAATCCTAAAAAGCTCTGAATATATTCTTGCAGTAACAAAGGCTTACCGTGAAGCAATTGATTTGTTTAGCGAAGATCCGGATGCTTATGAAGATAAAAAGGACGAGTTGTTAGCGGCAATTGAAGAAATTCAGCCGGCCAATCGTTCATTAGATACAGGATTTTATTTCAAAGAGACGGTGTATTAAGGAGGGGTTCAGCTGTGAATACAGTTAAAGATAAGATTTCTGAAATTATCGACGGAAAACGTGTCATTGTAAAGAAGCCGGAACTCCTTGCTCCAGCAGGTAATCTTGAAAAATTAAAAATTGCTGTACATTATGGTGCAGATGCCGTATTTATCGGTGGCCAAGAATATGGACTTCGTTCAAATGCCGATAACTTTACCTTCGAAGAAATGAAGGAAGGCGTGGAGTTTGCGAGAGAATACGGAGCAAGAATTTACGTGACCACCAACATTTTCGCTCATAATGAAAATTTGGACGGTTTAGATGAATATATACTTGGGTTGAAAGAAACTGGGATTGCGGGAATAATTGTCGCTGACCCGTTAATAATTGAAACTTGCCGCCGTCTTGCTCCGGAAATTGAAATCCATATAAGCACACAGCAATCACTCTCCAACTGGAAAGCTGCCCAGTTTTGGAAAGAGGCAGGGGCAGAACGTGTTGTCTTGGCACGGGAAGTAAGTGCAGAAGAAATTAGAGAAATGAAAGAAAAGGTCGATGTTGAGATTGAAACCTTTATTCATGGGGCGATGTGTATTGCCTATTCCGGACGTTGTACATTGAGCAACCATATGACTGCAAGGGATTCGAACCGCGGTGGCTGCTGTCAATCATGCCGCTGGGATTATGACCTTTACAAGTTAGAAGGCAGCAACCAGGAAGTTGCCCTTTATGAAGAAGGTGACGCACCGTTTGCAATGAGCCCGAAGGATCTTAATCTAATTCAAGCCATTCCACAAATGATCGAACTAGGTATCGATAGTTTGAAAATCGAAGGCCGAATGAAATCGATTCATTATATCGCAACAGTTGTCAGTGTTTATCGTAAAGTGATCGATGCCTATTGCGCGGATCCTGAGAATTTTGTCATTCAGAAAGACTGGCTATTGGAACTCGACAAATGTGCAAACCGGGAAACGGCTCCTGCATTTTTTGAAGGTGTGCCAGGGTATAAAGAGCAAATGTTTGGTAATCATAGCAAGAAGACAAATTTTGAATTTGTAGGCCTTGTACTGGATTATAACGAAGAAACAAAAATGGTTACACTTCAACAACGTAATCATTTTAAACCAGGGGAAGAAGTAGAGTTTTTCGGACCTGAAATTCAAAACTTTACCCATGTCATTGATAAAATCTGGGATGAAAAAGGTATTGAATTGGACGCAGCAAGACATCCACTTCAAATTGTACAATTTAAAGTGGACAAACCGGTCTACCCTAACAACATGATGCGAAAGGAGAACTAGCATGATGCGCAAACCCGTTGTTATTGGTGTAACCGGCGGCTCCGGCTCCGGAAAAACCAGTGTAACAAAAGCAATTTATGAAAGTTTGAAAGATCATTCCATTTTGGTGCTAGAACAGGATTATTATTATAAGGACCAGAGTGATTTACCATTTGAAGCACGTTTAAAAACAAATTACGATCATCCACTTGCCTTTGATAACGACTTATTGATCGAACATATCGAAAAGCTTTTACGCTATGAGACGATTCAAAAACCGGTTTATGATTATTCAATTCACACCCGTTCTGACAAAGTGATTCCAGTTCAACCCCAAGATGTTATTATTTTAGAGGGAATCTTAGTACTTGAGGACGAGCGGCTACGGAATTTAATGGACATCAAATTGTACGTTGATACAGATGCTGATTTAAGAATAATCCGCCGTTTGACTCGTGATATTAGAGATCGCGGTCGGACGTTTGATTCTGTCATTGACCAATACTTAAATGTTGTTCGTCCGATGCATAACCAATTTATTGAGCCTACGAAACGATATGCAGATATTATTATCCCTGAAGGCGGCCATAATCATGTGGCGATTGATTTAATGGTCACAAAAATTCAAACAATTCTTGAACAAAAGTCAATTTTATGAAACAATAGCAAAAGAAAAGTCTAATTAGAAAAATTCAGACTGGAAAAATTATTTTTGTTGCGCGCCCTTTTATTAAAGGACGCGCTACTATCTATTATGCCGGTTGGCATAATATTACATATTTTACATACACAATTCTTAATGACTAGAAGGAGTGAGGGTTTTGGCAACAGAGAAAGTATTTCCAATGACACAAGCAGGTAAAGAAAAACTTGTCCAAGAACTTGAATACTTAAAATCAGTGAAACGTAAAGAAGTGGTTGAAAGAATTAAAATCGCAAGAAGTTTCGGGGATTTATCTGAAAACTCTGAGTATGATTCTGCGAAAGAAGAACAGGCTTTTGTTGAAGGGCGTATAACAACTTTAGAAAATATGGTTCGCAATGCGAAGATTATTGCAGAGGCCGCTATGGCGAGTGACTCTGTAACATTAGGAAGTTCCGTTACATTTGTTGAGCTCCCAGATGGGGATGAAGAAACGTATTCCATTGTTGGAAGCGCTGAAGCTGATCCATTTGAAGGGAAGATATCAAACGATTCACCAATCGCCAAAAGCCTTTTAGGTAAAAAAGTAGGCGACCAAGTTTCGGTTCAAACTCCCGGCGGTGAAATGAGCGTCCGTATCGTCAGCATTAAATAAGAAAAGCGGAAGGGCCCGTTTAGCGACGTATGGACTGGAGCGCTCCGAACGAGATAAAGGAAACACGAAGAGCGTTAGCGATTCGATGTTGACTTATCGTAGGAGGAGAGCGAAGTACACTAGTCGCTGGGCACTGGAGCTAGACAGTAATCAAAGTTCAATGAAATTATAAAAATCTATTATATAAATAATTGTTTGAAATAAGAAATCCTCGTCAAAACTTTTGACGAGGTGTTTTTTATGTGGCGAAGACGAGCCATTGGGTGGCTTATTATTTCTATTACAGGTTTGTTGTTGCTTTTAGTACGTTTAATGCAAATTCAGTTAATTGAGACAGAAACCTTTTCTAAACATAACGTAAATTTACTCGAAGAAAGTGTCAAACAAAGAACTCAAGAACTGGTAATTGATAATGGCAGAGGTAACTTTCTTGACCGAAATGGTGCAATGCTCACACATAAAAAAGTGGCAGTTCTCGTCCTTTTTCCCTTTTTAAAAAAAATGGATTGGGAGGCCGACAAGGTTTCAAGTATTTCTGGAATACCAATAACTGTCCTTAAGATGGCTGTGGAAGGGGCAAAAAAGCCTTTTGCCTATGGTGACCCTGAACCATATGAACTTACTAGTTCACAAATGGAAAGAATCAATAGCTTAAAAATACCTGGTGTATTTGCGATAGAAAAAAAGTTTGAACGTGCCCAAGTACCAGCGGAACAGTTGCTTGGGATGACAGGTGAAAATTCTAAAGAGTTAAAGAAGCGATATCCGAGTAAGGAATTGTCGGAGAAAACCTTAATTGGCGTGTCAGGGCTGGAAGAAAGTTTTGATGAATTTCTGCTCCCTGAAGGTAAATCAAAGCTGGTTTATCATGTAGACGGCGGTGGTGCACCGCTTTTTGGAATTAATGTAAGATATGTGGATCCGGCAAATCCGTTTTATCCTGTCAATATTCGGACAACCCTGGATAGGACACTTCAGCAAAAAGCGGAGAATTTAGTTGACCACTATCAGATAAAAAAAGGGGGCTTGGTTCTCCTTAATATTCAGGATAATAGCGTGTTGTCACTTGTTTCGCGGCCAACGATTAATAAAAATGACCCCTACAATGGTGCTGGAATGACAAATATGATGTTGAAACAACAGATAATGGGCTCAGTTTTCAAAACGGTTGTAGCGGCTGCGGCCATAGACCATAATCTTGATGACCCGAAGCGTCTATTTGATTGCAGTAAGAAAATCAATGGTAAACCAGAGTTAAAATACAATTATGGAATGTTGGATTTCACGAATAGCTTTGCAAGGAGTTGTAATCGTACCTTTGGAGAGCTAGCTAGTGAATTACAAAAAATGAATCCCAACCTTTTAGAAGATTATGCAGAAAAATTGTCGCTTACCGGTTCGGTTGGCTGGCAGGGGGATATCTATCATACGAATGATTTTAAACAGCTCGCGGATGAGGACAAAGGAAGAGTGTTTCTTTCTGAGGACGCAAGGAAGGACGCTAATTTCGCCGCGATGTCCGGGATTGGACAACATGAAGTACGGGCTACCCCTTTAGCCGTCGCTAATATGATGGCGACGATTGCAAGGGGTGGTGAAAAAGAGATGGTTAGGGCCGTATCAAAAATTGAATACAAAAACGGTACGACAATGGTCAATTTTCCGGAGCAAAGCTTAAAGGGAGATACCATTTCTCCCTATACCGCGATGAAGTTGCAAAAGTTATTGCGGGAAGTTGTCTTGAACCCGAACGGCACAGGAAGATGGTTTAAGGACTTGCCTTATGAGGTAGCAGGAAAATCAGGCACAGCGGAAACAGGAAAATATGAAGCAGGCAGGCAGTTGCATAATAAATGGTTCGCTGGTTATTTTCCTTACGAGAATCCCAAATATGTACTTGTGGCAGTGAATTTGGATGTACTAGATTCAGAGGGCGGGGTAAATTTGTTGTTTGCTGATATGGTTAAAATGCTGTATGAAAAAGATAATGGGATGCAATAGGTAATGTTTTTTCCTTCAAGTTCTCATAAAATCATGTTAGAATATTGAGAGTCTATAAATGTCTGGCTCCTTGTACCAAGGGGAGCTTCCGTATTTTATTTTAGGAGGGAATTAATTTGACTAATGATTTGAATTCTAATTCGCGTTCAGGTTACCGCTCAAAAAGAAAAAAGACCAATATTGTCTTAAATAGTTTAATCATCGTTGTGCTCTTACTAATTATTTTTGTCGCATATAATATCTTTGCTACTGGAAATGACAATGCATCACCAAAAAAGGAAAGTACAAAAACAGAGCAAAAGGAAAATAAAGATGAACAAAAGGAGTCTAAAACTGTCACTACAAATGACGATGACAGTGTAACTGATCCTGCTGCCAAAGAAGAAGAACTAAGTGAAGATGCTGCGACATCAGAGGATTCTTCCACATCTGAGGAAACTACGACACCAGAGGAAGCAGATGAATCACAGGCTGTCGTGACAGAGGGAGACGGCAATTCGAATGTGATAAAAGCAACTGAAAATCCTGCTTGGCAGCCTGTTGGTACATCGCAATCAGGCGAGCATACTCCAGTTTATGACGAGTCTTCGGCTGACTGGCAAGAAATGTTGAATGCCATTTCTTATGCAACTGGTTTAGACAAAGGTAATATGACCGTTTATTGGCTGGGAAGAGATAGGTCTACCACAAATGGCTCATTTGGAACCGTCGCTTCAAAAGATAAACAGCAAAAGTTTAATGTATATCTCCAATGGGTTGATGGTCAAGGTTGGAAACCTACCAAGGTGGAAGAACTGGCTGAATTAAATCAGTAATCGATATTGAAAAAACCTCTCGAAATCTCGAGAGGTTTTTTGCGCATTTTAGACATTTCGAGGCATTCTCACAACGAAAATATTGACGAATTTGCAAAATATGATAAGTTGGGAACAGGTTTTTCACGAACCCATAGTATACTCATAGGATTGATGTATTCAATAAGGAGTGAATAGGTAAGAAGGTGCAGCACATTGTAGCATGCTTATTACAAAAGCGGTAGAATAGTGTTTGCGGATACAATGTATGGTTCCGAGGAAGATTATAAGCAGTAAATCTGATAATAATTATGAATACAAGAAAGAGGTCACAGTATGAAAATCGCAATCATTGGAGCAATGGAAGAAGAAGTAACTTTACTTAGAGACAATATCGACAATCAAACACAGGAAACTATAGCAGGCTGTGAATTTACCTTTGGAAAAATGCATGAAGTGAATGTCATTCTGCTTCGTTCTGGAATTGGTAAAGTCAACGCTGCCATGTCATCTACTATTCTGCTTGAAAAATATAAGCCTGATTGCATCATCAATACAGGGTCTGCTGGTGGCTTTAATCCTGCACTAAATGTAGGTGATGCCGTTATTTCAACGGAGGTTCGCCATCATGATGTAGATGTAACTGCTTTTGGTTATGAATATGGCCAGGTTCCGCAGTTGCCAGCTGCCTTTATGGCGGACGCTAAATTAATTACAGTCGCAGAAGCAGCAGCATCAGAACTTGAAAACTTCCAAATTGTCAAAGGCCTAATAGTCACTGGAGATTCTTTTATGGAGGACCCTGTACGTGTCGAGTTTGTCCGGTCAAAATTTCATGACCTGCAAGCCGTCGAAATGGAAGCAGCAGCAATCGCACAAGTGGCTCATCGTTTTGGCGTACCTTTTGTCATTATTCGCTCACTTTCTGATATTGCTGGAAAAGAATCTGAAGTTTCTTTTGACCAATTTATCGATAAAGCGGCAACTAATTCTGCGACATTGGTTATGAAAATGGTGGCAGCTTTACGATAGTTAGAAGAGGTGAAAAAATGAAGGTTTACAAAAATGTACATGAACTAATTGGGCATACACCTATTGTTGAAATTACACAATTTCCTTTGTCTGAGGGAGTTCGTATTTTTGCAAAACTAGAATTTATGAACCCTGGAGGCAGTGTAAAAGACCGCCTTGGGATCGAACTATTAAACGAAGCTTTTTCAAGTGGGAAATTGCAGGCGGGCGGAACAGTTATTGAGCCAACGGCAGGGAATACCGGGATTGGCCTAGCGCTAGCGGCTATAAATAAAGGAATTCAAGTAATATTATGTGTTCCGGAAAAATTTAGTATCGAAAAGCAAGAGCTGATGAAAGCACTAGGGGCCAAAATCGTTCACACGCCAACAGAAATGGGGATGAAGGGCGCGATTGCAAAGGCTGAGGAGCTTCTAAAAGAAATTCCAGGGTCTTATTGCCCGCAGCAATTTGCCAACCCTGCTAACCCCGCTACGTATTATAAAACGCTTGGCCCTGAACTCTGGGATCAAATGGACGGTCATATTGATATCTTTGTTGCTGGCGCAGGTACAGGCGGAACATTTATGGGGACTGCTCGGTATTTAAAGGACCATAAAAAAGCAGTTAAAACGGTTATCGTTGAACCGGAAGGATCGATCCTAAATGGCGGGGAATCTGGTCCGCATCGGACAGAAGGCATCGGAATGGAATTCCTGCCAGGGTATATGGACCCGGACTACTTTGATGCAATCCATACTGTTCCGGATGCGACAGCCTTCAACCATGTAAAGGAATTAGTTGTAAAGGAAGGACTTCTAGTCGGCAGTTCTTCTGGTGCCGCTTTTTATGCTGCACTTAAAGAGGCAGAAAAGGCAACCCCTAGAACAAATATTGTGGTCATTTTTCCAGACGGCAGTGAGCGTTACTTAAGTAAGAAGATTTTTGAAGGAGGGATTTAGCATGAAAAGAAAAACGCAATTAATTCATGGAGGAATTAGTAACGATCCAGCTACTGGTGCAGTTACCTTTCCCATTTATCAAGTGAGTACATTTAAGCAAGAAGGTGTCGGCGGGCATAAAGGCTTCGAATATTCACGAACAGGAAATCCGACCAGACATGCGCTTGAGGAATTGATCAAAGAGCTTGAAGGAGGCAAAGCTGGATTTGCCTTTGGCTCTGGAATGGCAGCCATGACAGCTGTGATGATGCTGTTTAACAGTGGGGATCATGTGATCTTAACTGATGATGTTTACGGCGGTTCGTTTCGGGTAATGACGAAAGTATTGAATCGATTGGGAATTGACTCTACCTTTGTGGATACAAGTAAATCTGAAACGATATTAAGCGCGATTCGACCAAATACAAGAGCCATTCATTTAGAAACACCTACAAACCCGCTTCTAAAGATTACAGATATTGAAGCTGTCGCAAAGCTTGCAAAAGAACATAATCTTTTAACTATTGTTGATAACACATTTTCGACGCCATATTGGCAAAACCCTATCGAACTTGGGGCGGATATTGTCTTGCATAGTGCCACAAAATACCTTGGCGGGCACAGTGATGTAGTCGCAGGTTTAGCTGTGGTAAATAGTGAAAAGCTTGCTGAGGAGCTCCATTTTGTTCAAAATTCTACCGGTGGGATCTTGGGACCGCAGGATTCATGGCTGTTAATTCGCGGAATTAGAACACTCGGAATTCGCTTGGAAGAGATGGAAGCAAATACGAAAGCAATTGTGGAATTCCTCCAAGGGCACACAAATGTAAAAAAAGTTTACTACCCTGGAATTGAAACACATCCGAATCATCAGATCGCTAAAAAACAAACAAGAGGGTTTGGCGGTATGGTTTCGTTTGATGTCGGGAGTGCCGAAAATGCAGACAAATTACTTAGTAAAGTGAAATATTTTACCTTGGCAGAAAGCCTTGGAGCAGTTGAAAGCTTAATCTCAGTACCAGCAAGGATGACCCATGCGTCAATTCCAGCAGAGCGCCGAGCTGAACTAGGGATTACCGATGGTCTAGTAAGAATCTCAGTAGGCCTAGAAGACGTAGAAGACCTCATTGAA